>DATNQS010000063.1:0-8580 GCA_036703925.1 Candidatus Sericytochromatia bacterium | reverse complement strand
GTGTACTTACAGGCGTTGTTGACTAGCTCGACCACAATACGTTCCAGGCTAGGCTGATCGGAAATCAGGGCAGGTAGTTGGGGTGGCAAATCCATTTGCAGGCTTTGCTGCTGGGTTTCGGCACGCTGGGAGAATGATTGAAGAATGGGCGGCAGCCAATCGCTGAGATCAATGGCTTCAGGGGTATAAGTTTGAGCCCCAGCCTCTAAACGCTGGAGGTCGAGTAGATCGTTAATCAGGTCTGTTTCACGGGCACATTCATTTTGCAAAATTTGTAGATAGCGATCGGTCGCCTCTTTAGAGCGAGAGATTTTGAGCATTTCGATCGCCATTTTGATGTTAGTCATGGGCGATCGCAGTTCGTGCGAGACGGTACTGAGAAAATCGTCTTTGAGCTGTCCCACCCGCTGGAGTTCTGCTACCTGTTGGTGTAGCGTGGCTTCTACCTGCTTACGAGGCGTGATATCTTCTAGAACAACGAGAAAACCGTCGGCTCTATCACTACTGGTACTTTGTAGGTGATAGACCAGTGGCTCTAGCTGTAGTGCAAACCAGCGATCGCCCTGTTGACATTCCCGCACCTCCCTTACTTTGACGGCTTGCTGCTTCAGCCGTTGTAGATCAGCCTGCCACTGGTCTTCGCTGACCCAGTTTGGCACCAGGTAGTCACTTAACTGGCTGCCGACCTCAGCCTGTAGCCAGTCTGCCGCTGCTGGGTTGCAGAACCAGATCACACCATCAAAATCAGCCGCTAATAAGCCGATCGACAAGTGACGCGCAATCACTGCCTGTGTTGACTGAGAGCGGGCAAACTGCTCTGCTAACGCAGTCATACGGGTGACACTCTGCAACAAGCCTGCTTTTTGATAGGGGTTGGCATTGCTTTCAATGGCATCAGGCAAGTGCGTGACAAGATCAGCTCGATGCCGTTGCCAGAGCTGCTGTACCTGTAGTTGCAGGCGAGCCGCTAGGCGCAGGCGATCGTTGAAGCTCACGGCAAGCGTGGTGAGGCTACATAACCCTAGCGGTAAGACCACAGGCACCCAGTAGCCCAGATGAAACAGCAATAGACTGGCGGCTCCCCAGCTAAATGACACTCCTAGCGAGATGAGCATTTGGCTCGACTCACGGCGATCGCTCAACAGCAGGCTTAAGCCAGGACCCGCTAAACAGAAAAGCAGCAATGACCAGGTGAATGAAACGGGTTGCAGCGCATTTTGTTGTAGTAAGTTGTTGACAACCGCCGCACTGAGGTACACACCAGTGGCAGGTGGGTTGCGATCGAAAGGCGTACGCAGTGGGTCAATGCCAGCAGCGGTTAGACCGACCAAGACAATCTTGCGTTGGAACGCCTGTGCGGGTACTCGTCCTTGAATCACATCATTAAACGAATACTGCTGTAGCGTTTGGGCACGTCCTGCCCAGTTGAGCCATAGTGGTTGCGGGGTCGTTGGCAACGGCACTGGGGCTTGTACCAGAGTGTATGCCTGCGTCGCTGCTAGCCCCAGGGTCGGTATATTGTTGTCAAAGAGATTGATGACACGAGTCAGCCCATCAGCATCCGTGCGGTGAAGAATATGCCCAGTGGCGATCGCGGCATTCTGCAAGGCAGGTACGGGTAGCAGGGGTAGCCCAGTGCTGTCTCGTGCTTGTGCCAGCACCACACGACCTGATCGACCGATCGCTTGAGCGAGTTTGGCATCATCAGGGCTAGATTCAGACCAGATCAAGTCGATCACTACAACGCTTGGCGCAGCCGCTTCTTTCGATAGAGTATTCAGCAATTTCACATATTGCTGGCGTGACCACGGAAAACGACCAGTCTGTTTAATACTGGCATCATCAATGGCTATCAGCACCAGGCGATCATCCCAAGCCCGTTCGCCTCTAAGCTGAAACAAAATGCTGTAAGCTAGTTGCTCCAACGGTTGCAAGGCACCAAGAGACAGCAAAGCAGCAAAAACAAGGGTCGCTAAACTACCTGGAAGCAGCCGCCATGCAGCTCTACTGAAGCGCCAGTGCATACGTCTTTGTTCTTCCTAGGGGAGTTGTCACAATTACCTGCATTCTCAGGTAAGACGGCATTGGGCGCAAGTCAGATTGAAACACACCCTGGCGATCGGTTACTTGGGGCACCCCGTCCACCATGACACTATTGACTGGATCAACCTGACCACGCAACCGCGCTAGCCGTACCCCTCGCTCAACCATCATTTCAAAGTCATAGCGCAAGCTGGTATCATTCGTCAGCTTTACAGGTGTTGAGGGCACTTCTCTCGGCATCGTAAAATTTTGCCGACCTTGTGCCACACCAACTGCTTGATCTTGCGCTGCCGTAACAACACGACCTTCTAGCACTGCCAGCCCTGTCTTGCCATTTGGCTGCACCGCCACGCCAAACTCAGTACCCCGCACCCCACTTAACCCAACAGGAGTTTGAATCTCAAATTGCGAACCTTTGTTCGTGAAGGGACGCACTCGTAAACGCACATTGCCTATCGGCACTTCTAAACGAGTAATCCGTCCCTTATCGGCAGCGACATCTAACTGTCGCACACGCAGGGTCGTTTTCTCCGCCATTTCAACCACACCGACACCCGTATCAACAAAGAGGGTAGCAGTAGAGTTCTTGCCAGTAGTAATACGATCGCCCACCGCTTGCAACCGATCGCCCACCACTGCCGCGCGTCGCATCGCACCACGCTCAAAAGTCACGTTATTCGTTATCTGTCGCACTTCAAGCCAGCGATTGACCCGCACCTGTAGCGATTGCTGCGCCCCGCTTTGCGCTGTAAGGCATACCAAGACGACTGCTCCAAAACCGATGCCCACCAGCACAGCCTGACGCTTCATGAATGCCTCTCTAAAATATTTCTATAACGAGCAATCTAAGATGTTGTTTCACTAGGACATGAGGCAGGGGCGAGGCACATACTTATTGTTGGGACGCTATACGTAGCCAAGTGCCCCAAGCTAGAAAGCAGCGCTGATGCTCTTAAGCCCAGGACAACACCATCGTTATTGAGTACATCTCAACCTAAATGTATGCCAAAAAACTAAGAGGGCATTGAAAAAGTTTAAGCTAAAGCGCGAGCGTACTAACTAGCTGCGATCGTCCACGCTAACAAAAACCCCGACTTCTTCAAGAAACCGGGGCTTCGATGGCCTAATTTTCATGCTGGCAGTCCGTATCAAAATCCAGCCGTTTAATAACGTGCTCCTCGTTTGTGCAGCGAAGCAAGCAGCTGGGGGCGAACCTGCCTTACCCAAAGATCAAAATCAAACTCATTCGGATTACTGTTGTTAGACTCAACAGCTTTGCTTTGTTGGTTCTCTGCTTTATTTTTCATACTGTTCCTGATCGCTGCTCTCTATACTTTGAACTAAAACTGGGTGCCTTGATCTATACCTCAAGGTAGGATATGCCCTGGTCTATGCAGTAACTGCAAGGAGAAAATGCAATTTAAGCATGATTCATCCAGGCATGACGATTGTGCCGTCCGGTGTGCTTTGGTGCAGGCAATACTTCCTGTTTGTAAGTAACCTTCCTTTGCTTGACGATACGTTGAAAAATCTTGCAATCCCGCCATCAGTCTGCTTACACAGCATTCTGTGCTGTTGAATACAGAATAATTCTAAACATCTGCAACCGTGACTGTAGTTAAGTTTGTATGAACCTTCAATGAATTTAGGATGCCCAG
Source organism: Candidatus Sericytochromatia bacterium (assembly GCA_036703925.1). Taxonomy (GTDB): domain Bacteria; phylum Cyanobacteriota; class Cyanobacteriia; order Leptolyngbyales; family Leptolyngbyaceae; genus Stenomitos. The sequence goes on along the minus strand of DATNQS010000063.1, from coordinate 4,879 downwards.
ACTGCCAGCCGTATCAACGTCTGACCAATAATTTTTGTTGCTGAAAGCTGGTTGCTAAAAGCGGCTAGTGCTCCAAGCTTAAGTTGCCGACATTGCAGTTCAGAGCAAGGCAGCGTCAGCTCTCAGTTGTAGGCATCGACTCCATACGGAATCTAGACAGATGGCTTAAGCGCTTGTTTGATCTGCTCGATCGCCCGTGTTGCCACTTCTTCTGGCGTTTCGGCAGCGTTATAGCGAATGTGTACATCGGCTTGAGCGTAGAGCGGTTGCCGTTGCTCTAATAGTGCCTGAAGCCTGGTGGCTGGGTCAGCATCTTGTAACAACGGGCGGGTAGTATCTGCCTCTAACCTCGTCTGGAGTTGCTCAACCGGAACATCCAGCCAGACAACAATGCCGTGACGGAGATAACCCCAGTTCTCGCGCTTAAGTACAATGCCGCCACCGGTGGCGATCGTCAACCGCATATAAGCGCACAGCTCGGCTAAAACCTGGCTTTCCATCTGGCGAAACGCTGCTTCACCTGACTGGGCAAAAAGCTCAACAACGGGCAGCCCTGTCACCTGCTCGATGACTGCGTCGGTATCCATAAAACGGTAGCCTAATTGCGCGGCTAGAAGCTTCCCGACCGTTGTTTTACCTGCCCCCATCATGCCAATGAGGTAAACATTGCTGCCCTTAAGAAAATCGTTCACACGTCGATGCCTATACCATCCTGCTTTTGTCAGAATAGCGCGATGCGGTCGTTTCTTGCTCCTCTTCTGTCTGGAATGGAAAGAGTGAAGGGGTGGAGGCATGAAGGGGTAGAAGAGTAAAGGGGTCAAAGAGTAAAGAAGTGGAAGGGGAAGCCGTTAGCTGTTAAGTGTCAGTTTTTACCTTTTGCCTTCTGCCTTCTGCCCTAACAACCAACAACACTCTGTAACCTAGACCCTAATACCCTACGTTCTTCGCCCCTATGGGACAACTTACCCCTGAACAGCGCCGTGTTTTGTATGTGCAAGAGGCTACGCGATCGGGTGTTCACAAAGCTATCCTTGCAGCACTCTATCAGGTGCAAGCTAAACCTGCTCTTACGGATGGCGAGACTGGCTTGGGCATTGCGCCCGTACATCAGATTGCGTTGGCGCAAGTTGATACCTTTGCCGCACAGGTGCAGTACGCTGCCAATACAATCCGCAGCCTCATCAATAGCCTCACGCTTAACGGCTGGAATGCTGAGGCTTTATGGAATGTTGAACAGGGGCGCTATACGGATAATTTGGTGCAGGCGATCGCAGCAGGTTACATTGCGCCTGCCCATGATCTTGAGACAGCACTGTTAGAACCAAGTGATTTAGCAGACCTTCTGGCGGCATACCTGAATGAACTGTCTCTAGAGGCTCAGGCGATCCTACTACCGTCCACGTTTACGTATCTCGACACGGCATTGCTTGCCTTTGTAAAGCCTGTACCCCACTGCTATTTCAGCCTGCCGCATCAACGTCATGCGTTGCTAGAAGCAGTACGCCTTTGGTGCCAGTTAGACACTCGTGCAGCCGCGATCGCGTCACTCAACATGGAGCTAGCAGACACAGTTGAGATCGCTAGCCTGACGATCGCAGATGCTGCCAAACCGACTGATGCCAGATTTGATGAAGTTAAGTTGGATGCGGCGTTGTTGCACTTTGTGCCGCTCATGCTTGCCCCTTATGCAGGGTATCCTCAACAGCGAGAAGCCTTGCTGCGCCTGACCCAACTCTGGCAGCAATTAGAATCGCGAGAAGCAGCGATCGCAGCACTGGCACAAACCCTTACCCCTGCGCTCAACGTCAGCAGTGTTGATGCGGCATTACTTGCGATCGTCCAGCGTCTGCCCCAAACCTATGAACGCACAGGCGAGCAGCGGCATGCCCTTGTCGAAGCCTTTCGTCTCTGGCAACAACTTGATAGCCGTAGCGCTGCTCTGATGGCTTTGGGCATAAACCCCGGTATTTTCACTGCCACTCCACCAAGGCAGACCGCTATCACGAACGCTGCTGTTCAGCTTGATCAAGCTCTGCTCAATTTCATCCATTGTCTGCCAAGCACCTATGAGGGTACGGCTGTTCAGCGCAATGCCTTACTGCATTTGACCCAGCTTTGGCGATCGCTCACCACGCCCGAACAAGCCCTTCAGTCCCTCTTACACGACTTGAAGCAGATGGCAGTCGCACGACGCGACACCCCCGAAGCCCCACCTGTCCCTTTGCCCCTCATGCCATTAGCGGCTCCCGATCGCTGGACGCACGAGACCCTTCAGCTTTATGCAGCGATCATTCCCAACGGCAGTTTTACCTGGGCAGAAGCAACCAGTGGTGGTATGCAAATGCCAACGAATCAAACAGCCGTAGATGCGATCGTTCGCCTTGCTCAACTCATACAGCAGGTACGCGATCGCCTCAATCGCCCTTTACATATAACGACTTGGTATATAGCGAATGCCAACACCAGCAGCGCCAATCTTCCATTCAGGCAGCACCAGCTTGGTGACGCACTAACCTTTTACTGCGAAGGGCTAACGGGGAATCAACTCTACTGGTTTCTTGATCCCTGGTGGACAGGCGGCTTAGGGCGTTATGCTGCTTTTCCTTACCTCTGCTCAGTCGATGCCCAGAGCGATCGCACCCGTTGGCGGCGATAAGATTAATCGTTAAGGTTGATCGTCAAGTAATGCTGTCCAAAATCCGTAATAAGCGCTGGCTAGCAGTAGTAATTATTACAAACCAGTACCCCTGGCTACAGCGCATCCTTTCATCGCATTTCTCCGAAATTAGACCGAGCTAATGATGTGGAATGCGTTATTCAGGGAAAACTATAGTAGAATCCAAGCTCTCCATCCCTCACCGCCATGTCAACCCCCATGCTCTTTGTAGAACCTTGGTTGGCTCAGATACCTAGCAAACCTGCAAAGCCAAAACCTACTATTCCCATAGAGTCTGCTAATACTCCAGATGGTAGCTCCAATCAGACGTGGATGGCGGCATCTGGTGGGCTGCTATTGCTGCTCATCGTTTTAGGCGTTATGTCTAAGCTCGCAACAGACAAGCTTGCCAAGCAAGTCAAGTTTGAAACGTTTAAGAATCGAGAACTTCAGAAAAAGCTGAAGTTTGCGGTCGAAATGATCGGCAAGATGGAGAAGAACCCCGATCTCATCCACTCGCGAGAATTTAACCTTGACTATCTCAGAATGCGGATGGACGAAGAAGTTTTTCACTTCGCTATCCTTAATCAAATTAAACTTAAAGTTAAGGATAAAATCTCGCTCGCCCTCCGCCCTAGTCAAGCCAATCAGGGCGAAGTCGGTATTGCCAGCACAGGACGGCAAATTGACGAAGTCTTTGACGTTGAATACGAGCCAGGCGACCTGCCCAAAGGCACCAAACGCGTGCTATTCCGCGTTGAGATCAAAATTCTCAAACTACCAACCCAGCCTACATCAGTGACGATCGGTCAAATCATCGACTGCATGGAAACCTTCCTTAACCCTGCTAGTGAACATGACACCTGGCAACCCACGATTCAAGGACGCATTGCCAATATGCGCTGGGATCAAAAAGCAAAACCAACGCCTTTGCTTGTTCTTGAACAAACCCAGGAAGGCTCTAACGTTACCTTCAAAACCACCCGTATGGCTCAAAGCTAAAAGAAAGAACTTGTATAGGGTCACTATGCAATTCCTTGGTCGTGACTAATCTGTAGAGCGTTGGACGCTACAAAACAGTAATGCACGTACTCACCGCAAACTGATCAGGCGTGCATCACCAACGCTACGAGGCTTCTACCTAACTGCTGCTAACGCTTTTTACGTGGCAATTGTAGATACAAAGCAGTTTCTTCTTTAGGTAAATAGCTAGGCGTAATTATCTATAAGCTGCATTGAGCGAAGCCGAATCGAAATCCAATCTCTAAGTGGTGCTTAAGTTAGCCCTCCTACTTAATCGTTGCCATGTAAGCAAAAAGCACCTAAAGCCAACAGCACCTAGACCTTGCAGATTAAGACGAGATGTATTGAGCCTGCGTTGCTCCAGACACAAGCACCTCAAAGCTTTCCTTGCCTGAATTAATTTAAAGCTGGCGCTTACCTAAGTGCTGCGAACAGTTTTACCAACGCAGCTCACATTACAAAGAGCTTTATGGGACTAGCAAGCATCAAAGTTTAAGTATCCCTGTATGCGATTTATAGCCTACCTTCGCAGTTACGATAAGACTTTTTAAGGCGGCGACAGCAAACTTTACTGATGTAGGCGCAGTTTCAACCACTGCTGCAACTCACCACATACCCCGCTTTCCGCTAGGGCGTACAGTCATCCAGTTGGTACGTGCCATCGCAAGCTGCTCTTCTGTCAGCTTTGCCCCTGTCAAATTAGCACCACAGAGATTTGCGCCGCGCAGGTTAGCGTTTAACAAATACGCTTGGGAAAGATCAGCACCACGCAAATCAGCACTTTCCAGGTCAGCGTTGTTCATATACGCCTTAATGAGATTAGCGTCTCGCAAGTTAGCTCGGTTCAAAGTTGCCCGACCAAAATCGGCGTTGAATAGATTAGCGCCTTGTAGGTTAATCTTGCTCAAGTTTGCTTGATGAAAGGTTGCGCCAGCTAGATTAGCTTTTGGCATTTGAAGGGCGTTTAAATCGCAGGAAGCAAAGTCACGCCGACCTTTGGAGTAGTAGCTTTGCAGACCGTCAGCATCTAAGCGTGTTGGTGGTTTAGTTTTTTCGCCATTGCCATCTTTGCGCCCAGTCGAACCTTTACTTTTGAGGGAGGTGCTGGCAGACGCTCTAGAATCAAACACACGGCTACGGGCTGGACCAGACTGGAGGCTTGTTGCATCCGATTTGAATTGTCGCGCTCGAATCGCTGCG
>DATNQS010000062.1:0-5148 GCA_036703925.1 Candidatus Sericytochromatia bacterium | reverse complement strand
GTAGTAGCGACGCACGCCGTAGACCGTTGTGATGGGTCCATTATTCGGTTTGCGGAAGGAGCCGCTCCACATTTTTTGAGGTGTGACGATCTTCTTGAAGGCATCGACGCGATCGAATTCAAAGTCTGACAAATCTTGATCCTTACCAGGTGGCAACCAGATGGACTGGGTAGGAAATTTGCGCCCCCGGAGCTGTAATGTCAGTTCTTTCGTTTCGTTGCTGTCGCTTACCCGCAGCTTCAGTGCACCAGGTTTATCAAGTGGGGTTGTTGGCAGCAGTGCCCGAAACCGATCGTTGCCGACTGGAAAGGCAGGATAGGTGCGGTTCCCCAGGCTCACTGTTGGCGCTGTGCTGGCAGCGGTAGAATTAATGGTGACAGCTAGCGTATCGCCAAGCTGGGGCTGGCTTGGCGTAACCTGGGCTAGCAGTGCGGTCGCGGGGTTGATAAATGCCAGCACTATGGCACCGATCACCAACGTTGCTATCACTGTTCGCCTTACGTACTGCGACCTGTACTGTTGCCTCATACTGGACTTATTGCGGTGTGCTGTAGGGGCAAGCCCACTAGTGAGTGTTTCCCACGCTTGACGCACATGATGAAGAATCGGCATACCGTCAGTTCCGTTTCGTTTGCATAACTGGCAGCTAGAATAGCGCCCCTTTGCTCTCGTTTCTATAGCTGTGGTGCTTAGTCAGGATTAAAACCAGAACAGTAATAACATGGCTAGTTTTTAACACACAACGGCGGCGGTGGCGGAAACTGCTGCTGATGTGGGGCGCAACGACTAGAAAGGGCTTGTTCGGTAGATCGCTCGCACCGCAAATTTCCTCTCTAGTCGTTCCCCGCTCATCCTAAAAAGTTTGTATTCTGATGAGAGAGTTGATACGTTTTTTAACATTTAAGCTGCTGTGCAAGAAGACTTCAGACTGATTATTGATTTAGTCACGGTGCTGGCGGCGGCGGCGGCAGGCGGCATTCTAGCGGCAGTGTTGCGGCAGCCGATTCTGCTGGGGTATCTGCTAGCAGGCATGATTGTGGGTCCCGCCGGACTAGGGTTAATTAAAGAACTCATCCAGGTAGAAACGCTAGCGCAGTTTGGTGTGGCGTTCCTGCTGTTTGCCTTGGGTGTAGAGTTCTCGTTCTCAGAACTAAGGAAGGTAAAGGGTATTAGCCTCGGTGGGGGCGGCTTGCAGATCGTGTTGACGATCACCATTACAGCGCTGGTTTCGCTGGGCATGGGGTGGGTGACATCACCGGCTCAGGGCGTGTTTTTGGGTGCAACCCTGTCTCTCTCCTCAACGGCTGTAGTGCTCAAGTGCCTGATGGAGCGGAATGAAACAGCAACGCCACATGGACAGGTGATGTTGGGCATTTTGGTCGTGCAAGATCTGGCGTTGGGCGTGATGCTGGCGGTGCTGCCTGCCCTCGACAAACCTGTAGAAGAAATTGGCATCGCGATCGGTTGGGCACTGCTGCAAACAGGGCTTTTAGGCTTAGGCGCAGTGATTGCTGGCATCTGGGTCATTCCGCCGCTGTTGCGCTTGCTGGCACGTACAGAAAGTAAGGAACTGTTTCTGCTTGGTGTGGTTGCCATCTGTCTGGGTATTGCGCTGCTGACAGAGCACCTAGGGCTATCGATCGAAATGGGTGCGTTTGTTGCGGGGCTGATGATTTCGGAGGTTGAGTACGCTGACCAGACGCTGAATTACGTTGAACCCCTACGCGACATTTTTGCTTGCCTCTTTTTTGCCACGATCGGGATGCTCATTGATCCCGTTTTTCTGTGGCATAACCTGGAGTTGATTTTGGGTCTGGTGGCGCTGGTCTTTGTCGGCAAATTTCTGATTGTCACGCCGTTGGTGCTTCTCTTTCGGTATCCGCTCAAAACAGCGCTCATCACCGGGCTGGGGCTAGCTCAAATCGGGGAGTTCTCCTTTGTGCTGGCAAGTGAAGGGCTGTCGCTAGGGTTAGTGTCGCGCCGCGTCTACTTGCTGGTACTGGGTACAACTGCCGTCACACTGGTGCTGACTCCCTTTATTCTGCGGTTAATCCCGCAGCTTTTTGCGTGGGCAGAATCGCTTCCGTGGCTCCAAGCGTATTTGGAACGCACAGACGTTGCCCTTGCGGTTGCAGACGATCTACCGACGCAAAACCATGTTGTCGTCTGTGGCTATGGTCAGGTAGGACGAAACATTGTGCAGCTTTTGCGCGAACACAGCTACCCCGTGATTGTGATTGACCAGTCTGAGCGTCGTATTCAAGCGATGCGAGAGGTTGGCATTCCCTACGTTTATGGCAATGCTGCCAGCCTGCATGTGCTGGAGAAGGCTGGGGTGCAGACGGCGCAGGGTATGGCGATCACCCTACCAGATCCTATGAGTACCCGGCTTTGCCTCAAACGCTCTCTGGAGTTAGCTCCAGACCTGGATGTAGTCGTGCGGGCAACCCAGGATAAAGATTTGGAACTGCTCTACCAACTAGGTGCCAAAGAAGTGGTGCAGCCAGACTTTGAGGCGAGTTTAGAGCTATCCTCCCATTTGCTGACTGGCATTGGCATACCGCTACCTGTTATTCAGCGGGAAGTGGGGCAGATTCGCAGTTCTCATTACTTGGGGCTGCGATCGGAAAAGCCATCTTATCAGGTATCGCGAGAACTCAAAGAAGCAACCCAGGACATGAATAATCGGTGGTATCCCCTTCCAACCAATTCGCCACTGATTGGTATGACGGTAGAAGAAACTGACTTGCGTCGCTTGACAGGGGTTAGCCTGATGGCCATTCAGCGAGTCGATGGCGAAGAGCTAGATTACCCCGATGGTAAAACTGCCCTTCAAGCAGGCGATCGACTGCTGGTCGTAGGAGAAACGACCGAACTTGCTGCCTTTGATGAACTAGCAAAAGGAGAAGCCGCTGTTCCTACTGAAAACGCTTCCTGCCAATGGTTGCTGGTGCCCGAAACCAGCCGTGTTGTTGGTAAAACTCTTTCAGAACTGCATATTCGACGGCAGTTTGGTGTCTTGATTCAGGCAATTCGTCGAGAAGGAAAATTTATCCGCTTCCCCAATGGCAAAAGCGATTTACAGGCGGGCGATCGTCTCTTGCTCTGCGGTGGGTTCTACGCGCTTAGTCAAGCCAGCCAATGGATCTTGCCAGCAGTGGAGCCTGTATCGGCGCTACCGTTGATCGCCACCGTTGCAGTGAGTGAACCGCTTCGAGAAGCACCTTTACTAGGGGGCGAGAGTTAGCGTGCAAGCTAACGTTTTGGAAAGCATTAACTACCTCTTTTGGGGCACGCTTGTTTAAATGGGTTGCCCGGGATTCGAACCCGGGACCAGTCGGTTAAAAGCCGAATGCTCTACCACTGAGCTAGCAACCCGCGAGTGTGTATTAACTTGAACACCGCTGACAAAGGTAACACAGATTCGCTTGCACTTGCCATAAATTGTCCTTTTTAGGCAAAAACGGCTGGGGAAACCCCACACTCTAGCGATCGCATGGGAATTTTAATCTGAAATGTCGTTCCTTGCCCCACTGTAGACGCGCAATGCAGATGTCCGCCGTGTTTTTCGACGACAATTTGATGGCTAATTGACAAGCCCAAACCAGTGCCCTTGCCTACTGCTTTAGTGGTGAAAAAAGGATCAAAAATGTGCTGTCTTACAGACTCCGGTATGCCTGGTCCATTATCAGCAATCTCGATCAGCAGCCAGTTGGCCTCTTGTCTTGTCTGAATACGAATAGTTGGTAAAAGTGGCTCGACTGTGTGTGAAAACTTCGTTTCAGCTACCAGTGCGTCGATCGCATTGCTAAGGAGATTCATAAAAACCTGGTTGAGCTGCCCCCCATAGCACTCTACTAGAGGAAGATCGCCGTATGCTTTGACCACTTGAATACCGGGACGATCGGACTTTGACTTCAGTTGGCTCTGCAAAATCATGAGCGTACTGTCAACACCTTCATGGATATTGACAGGCTTTTTTTGAGCCTCGTCTAACCGTGCAAAGGTGCGGAGCGACTGCACCAATTGGCGAATCCGATCAGTGCCAACTTTCATGGATGACAGCATTTTCGGCAAATCTTCCTTGAGAAACTCTAAATCGCTAATAGCGATCGCACTCTGAACGCCTGCTGTGGCTGACTATTACCCATAAATTTGAGGAAAGAGGCGAGAGCCAAGCCGAGTCGCATTTTGAAGGACAGTCCATCCTCTCCAGAGGACCGTTGGTCCAGGTTCGCCATCGCTCTTGCGAGCTAAGAAGCCACCTAACTGAGCAATCGCAAGCACGGCTTGAGACACGCAAAAGTTAGAGCGTTGAGCCTCGCCAGGTTGATGGGTCAGCAGCAGCAACGTCCGCATCTCAATTTCAGTCAAGATCGTTAGAGCAGGCGTGTTGGGATAGGATCTGCGCATCCAGGTCATCCAGAATAGTCGCCACGCCACAATGCTCATCAGCGTGATGTAGCGATTCAAGCGGTCTGCGGATTGCAAGCGACACTGCTCGACGGTGCAACCGTGCTGGAGGATTTTATGAAAGACCTCAATCTGCCAGCGACAACAGTACCAGAGCACTTTTTCCAACGCCTCCTCGACGGTGGTAACCGCAATGTTGGTCAGTAGCATCCATTCAATCTGGTTTTCGAGGTTTGGGGCATCGACTTCCGTCACATAGATTGCGTTCAATCGGATCGGCGGTAGCGGGTAGAATAATGACTGTTTTGAGCGTTGTGTGGGTCCCAAAGTCACCGCTCCAAAACGCACTGCAAGGGTCGCAGTGCGTTCCGGTTGAGCATCCCGCGATGGCACTGTAATTTGATAGCAACCTGCCACAGGTCTTGCCTGCAAGTATTCCCACAAGCGAAGACCTTTACTGTCTTTGAGATGTCGGTTCCAGGAAGCGCGAATCACAAATTCTGCTTGGCAACGCTCAGCCGCAACAAAGAACTCGTAAATGTCACACTCTCTATCGCAGACCGTGATCACTCTTGTGTGCTCAGGTTTGCATGATTGAACCGACTCAAGTCCTTGAATCCAACGATAGCTTTCCTTCTGCTCAATCGAGGTCTGCTTGCGTTCGCGCTCACTCTGCTGCTTGTATCCAGTTCTTGCCCATCCGGCTTGATGCAGTAAGCCCAAGGGCAAGCCTTG
>DATNQS010000061.1:0-2779 GCA_036703925.1 Candidatus Sericytochromatia bacterium | reverse complement strand
ACTTTGCGATCGGCGATCGTATCGCCTGGTTTCAGTTCCCAGTTTTGATACAGCTTGATTTTAAGTGGTGCTTCATCAGTGGAAGGCTTGGCGCAGCCCAACGGTAAAAGCAGCGTTGCAACGAACAAACTTATGCTGATCAGGGCAACCTCTGACCTAGCGAATATTGAAACGATAACCAGCATATTGATCGCCTTCATAAAGAACGACCAGCCACGTCTGGGGTTCAAACTCCAGCTGGTAAGCCTCCCGCTGTGCTGTCGCACCAACACGCACCTGGAGATCAACGAGTTTGCAATACGGGTCTTTCAAAATCTCCTGCACTTTTTGCTTCTTATCGCCCTCTGGCACCGTGAGTAAGCGCGCTAACTGCTGCCTCGACAGCTTCGTCTGTGATTGCACGACTTCCTGGCACAGTTCGCCAGAAGTTTTTTTGCTGAGAAAAGACGGCAGGCTATGCAGGTCTAGCAAAAGCCCAAATGACAGCAGCACTACTCCGCCAGCCATTAATTGCTTTGAATTAAACCGTTCAGACTTTAGGTATTGCATTCGTCCTCCTAATCGATCGCTGTTAGCTAAGAATCCAGCCGTTGCTCGGCAGACTCACCAACGCCTTTAGGTGCTGGAGTCCACCTTCGGGCTGCCTGAAGTACTGATTGACTGATGCGCTGACTATTGCTTGACTAAAATCTGCCTCCCAGCAGTAGCCCCAGCATGATGAGAAACAGGCGGTAAATGGAAACGAACCCAGCTTTTGGTACACACATTGCCAGGTAAACAGCCGCAGCCGCAGGCGCAAACATCAGCACCAGCAACACCGGCGCAAGCGCTGGAACCTGTATGAGTAAAAGTCGCGCTCCCACTCGGATGGCGGCAGCAAGCACAATCCACAGGACAGCATCCCTCACCCGATGAAGCGACGTGTGTGGCATCTGAAGAAACTGCCGCAGCTTTAATCCATAGCGCCGGATGGACGAAACAGTTACGGACGATGAACTGGCAGACGATCGTGGTTCGTGAGATCGTCCCGTATGGCGGCGCGGCTCTTGCCGAGGGGCAGCGATCGCAGGTTCTACCGCTTCTCGGCTTGCCAGATAGCGGAGCGCTTGAGCCGTTTCCGCTGCCTCTTGCTGTGCTTTGGGGTCAGTAGCGCCGATGATTGTTTGCTTTTGGCTACCTGTCGGCAGTGTAGTGGCACTATAGCGGTAGGTACTGGAGTTAAAAGGTTCTACACCGGAAGGCGGGACTGCCACCTTCACCTCAGGATTAGCAGGCTGCACGGGGTCTTCAGTGCTGCTGTGTTGTGCGATCGACCCATCATGCGGCAGTGTCTCGCCTTCTGCTATAGCGGTTTCTAGTGCTTGCAATAACTGCTTAATCCGCACGGCCTGAGCTTCTAACGCCTCTGTGTCGTCATCTCGTGCTGGCATCGGCGGAACCTCTCGCTGGGGCGATCGTGATGCTGGTCTAGAGGATTGTCTAGCACTTTTTGAAGTCTTCTTTTTGGAAGACGGTTTATCTGCGTCAAGAAGCGAATCGTGGTGCGTGGAGGTTTCGGGCTGTTCAGCACGTGCTTGCTTCCGCTTGCGATCGGCAAGCAGTTGATTAATCCGTTCCGCCTGAGCCTCTAAGCGCTTTAACTCGTCGATATACGGCTGTTGATGCCCATCCCGCATTTGACGGAAAGAAAGTGCTTTGGAATTTGCCGCTGCTGGCTTACGCTTGGCAGCAGTTTGCTTCCGCTTTGCTGTGGAACGCTGAGTTTGCGATGGCTCAGAAGATTGCGGCACAAAGGCTTCATGCGTTTGTCGATTGGGCATCTCTACCACATTTGCCTCACCTTGCCTTAGAGCAGTATCCGAATCGTCCAACTCTGGATAGGGCTGCTTGGCAACGTTTAGCTCTGTTGGCGACGCTCGAAAAGATCTAACGCGTGCGTGAAGTTCGTCCATGGTCGGGGAATCACCAGCTTCTTTAGCCAAACGGCTCTCGGCAAAGAGAAACGAATGGCTAGGTCATTAATATTAGTACGATAGTACTACAGAAGCATAGTTAGTGATCATTTTTTTTGCACGATACCTTAAACCGACGCTAGGGAATCGGTGTAGCGTTTAGTAATCGATCGACGATCGCCCGAGCCCTTCGTCCTCCAATCGGAATCATGCGATGAGCGAGTACGTGCGGCGCAAGAGACTTCACATCGTCTGGGATGGCATAATCGCGATCGTCTAAAAACGCCATTGCCTGTGCAGCACGATGTAGTGCAACCGTACCTCTGGGGCTGACTCCCAGCGTAATTTCTTCATCATGCCGGGTTGCCCGTACTAAGTTGAGGATGTACTGCTGCAACGATTGATCCACATTCACTAAGGCAGCGCGTCGGCGTAGTTCTTGTACGTCTGCAATCGATAGACAGGGTTGCAGTTCCTCCAGTGCACCTCTGTTTTGCAAGCGTTGCAACATTTGCAGTTCTTCTGCTTCGGTGGGATAGCCTAGCGAAAGCGACAGCATAAACCGATCCATCTGTGCTTCTGGAAGTGGAAATGTGCCCTGGTACTCCACAGGGTTCTGAGTTGCAATGACAAAAAAGGGATTAGGCACCTGGCGCGACACCCCATCGACTGTCACCTGCTGTTCTTCCATGACCTCCAGTAACGCGGACTGGGTTCGCGGAGTGGCACGGTTGATCTCGTCTGTTAGCAAAATATTGGCAAATACCGGACCTGTCAGAAACTCAAACGTGCCTTTGCTAGGATTCCAGATGTTTGTCCCAGTGACG
>DATNQS010000060.1:0-8279 GCA_036703925.1 Candidatus Sericytochromatia bacterium | reverse complement strand
CGATCGATCGACGCAGAAGAAGGCGCAATGATGCTGGGCTATGCTAAATCGGTTGTCATTGTGCCGGGTTACGGGATGGCAGTTGCTCAGGCACAGCACGCCGTTCGTGAGTTAGCCGATCAGCTAGAGCGTTTGGGTGTGGATGTGAAATACGCCATTCATCCCGTTGCTGGACGGATGCCAGGACACATGAACGTGCTGCTGGCGGAAGCAAACGTGCCGTATCCCCAGCTTTACGACATGGATGATATCAATCCTGAGTTCGATCGCACGGATGTGGCACTGGTCATTGGCGCAAACGATGTGGTCAATCCCGCAGCCCGCAGCGATGCTGGTAGCCCCATTTACGGGATGCCGATTCTGGAGGTCGATCGTGCCCAACATACGATCGTCATCAAGCGCGGCATGAGCAACGGTTTTGCCGGAGTTGAAAATGAACTGTTCTACAAGGACAAAACCATGATGCTGTTCGGCAGTGCTAAAGACATGGTGACGCAGCTTGTGTCCTCAGTGAAAGAGCTGTAGAACGATCGTTCAAACAACTACCTGAATCTACCGACGGTGCGGAGAGCCTTTAACAAGCCTTCTGCACCTTACGGTTTTTCTGGGCTGGCGGCGATGCGTTCAGTCAAGACGCTGCATTCAGTCAAAACAGGCTTGGGTCAAAAGCAAAACCCAAAATTTAGCAGGCTTTTTGCGTTGCAAAGCTCTGTCCACAATCTAAAATCGAGACTTTAGTGGTCGTGCGTCGTTAAGCGTGTAGAGGGGAAGCACCGACATGAAGTTGCGAGAGTTGCTGGCAAGCATTCCAAATATGGCACCGTTGCCAGAGCATCCGGCACTAGAAGCAGATGTTAAGGGCTTGGCAACCAATTCCCATACGTGTCAGCTGGGAGACGTGTTCATTGGTATGCCAGGAACGCGCGTTGATGGCGGAGATTTTTGGGCAAGCGCGATCGCGGCAGGGGCGATCGCGGCTATCGTTTCACCTCAAGCAGCAGAGAAGGTGAGGAAAGAGCAAGGTGCTGTCATGCCTTGCATTATTACTGCGAACGATATGGTGCAGGTTTCAGCCCAACTGGCAGCAACGTTTTATGGCAATCCGGCACAGCAGCTTAAGTTGGTCGGTGTGACTGGAACCAACGGCAAAACGACGACCACGCATCTCATTGAGTTTCTGCTACAACAGGCGCACAAGTCTACAGCCCTCTTAGGGACGCTTTATACGCGCTGGCAGGGCTTTCAGCAGACTGCATTGCACACCACACCCTTTGCGGTTGAGCTACAGCGGCAGTTGGCAGAGGCGCTGACCGCAGGCTGTGAGTTTGGTGTCATGGAAGTCAGTTCTCATGCGCTGGCTCAGGGAAGGGTGTTGGGCTGTACGTTTGAGGTGGCAGTCTTTACAAACCTGACGCAAGACCATCTGGACTTCCACCGGGATATGGATGACTATTTTGCAGCGAAAGCGTTGCTGTTTAGTCCCAGCTACCGCAAAGGACGAGCGGTCGTTAATTTAGACGATCCCTACGGGCAACAGTTGTTGCAGCATTTAGACAACGCTTGGAGCTACAGCACTGACGACACGACAGCCGATTTGTATACCAGTAATCTGTCCTACGGCTCGGATGGTGTCAGTGGAGTGCTGCATACGCCGCTGGGCGAGACAGCCTTTCGATCGCCCCTCGTTGGTCAATTTAACCTCGCCAATCTATTGGCAGCAGTGGGCGCGGTGCTGCATCTAGGGCTGGATTTGTCTGACATTGTGACGGCACTGCCTCAATTTGGCGGTGTACCGGGACGGATGGAACAGGTACAGATTGTGCCCAACCAAGATATCAGTGTGATTGTAGATTATGCTCACACGCCGGATAGTTTGGAGAATTTGCTCCGGGCAGCGCGACCCTTTATTCAGGGCAACATGATTTGTGTGTTTGGCTGTGGGGGCGATCGCGATCGGGGTAAGCGTCCTCAGATGGGTCGCATTGCCGCTGATCTCGCTGATCGTGTCATTGTCACCTCAGATAATCCTCGTACTGAAGATCCACAGCGCATTTTGCAGGATGTAGTGGCAGGTTTTCCTGCATCTGTAGAACCTGTTGTGATGGGCGATCGTGCCGCTGCCATTCATACCGCCATTCTGGAGGCACAGCCAGGCGATGGGGTGCTTATTGCAGGGAAGGGGCACGAAGACTATCAAATCTTGGGTACTGAGAAGATTCATTTTGACGATCGAGAACAGGCGCAAGACGCTCTGAAGCAGCGCTTAGGCATCGTCAAGCCATAGTTCAGTTATTGGTTTTTGGCATCGCAGTGCGAAGGGTTCGTTTAACCAAGCGTGCCATCTGCTTCTAAGTAACTGGGCGTAGATAAGCTGCATTTCAACTTCGCTCAATGCTCTCAGTCCTCAATGCTCTCAGTCCTATGTGTAGGCGGATTGAGCGCAGTCGAAACCCGGTCTCTAAGTGGTGCTTAATCTAGCCATTCTACTTAACTGCTGGTATGGAGCGCCTGAATAATCGTGCGTTTAATTTGAATAAACTCAGGAGCGAGCTTCATTTCTAAATCTCGATGCTCTGGGAGCGAAACGCGAACATCGTGCTTAATTTTTCCTGGATGGGCACTCATCACATAGATTCGCTGCGAAAGAAAAACAGCTTCTTCTAAGTCATGAGTAATCATCAAAATTGTCGTGTGGGTTTGCTCCCATAACTCCAGCAAAAACTTCTGCATTTGCTCTTTGGTTTGGGCATCCAGCGCGCCAAAGGGTTCGTCCATGAGCAGCACGTCTGGTTCATTTGCCAGGGCACGGGCGATCGCCACCCGTTGCTTCATCCCACCCGATAGCTCTTTTGGATAGGCTCTGGCAAATTTAGTCAATCCCACTACATCAAGGTAATAGGCCACCCGTTGCTTAATATCTCCTTTAGGCAGGCGACGCAGCTTTAGCCCAAACGCAATATTGCCTGCCACAGTGAGCCAGGGATAGAGCGTGTAGCTCTGAAAAATCATCCCCCGATCGGCTCCAGGACCGGGCACTGCCGTACCATCAACCAATACCTTGCCGACAGAGGGCGGAGTCAGACCAGCAATAATGTTGAGTAAGGTCGATTTACCACAGCCTGATGCACCAACAATGCAAACCAACTCTCGCGGCTGCAAGTAAAGATCGATCGTATCTAGCACTGTGAAAGTGCTGCCTGCTTGCGAAAAGCATTTAGACACGCCTTGCACTTCAAGCTTAGGAAGCTGGGATGATTGCACTAATGGCAGGCTGGCGCTAGTAAGAGTCAAAGCAGTACTTGCATCGTTA
Organism: Candidatus Sericytochromatia bacterium; assembly: GCA_036703925.1. Lineage (GTDB taxonomy): Bacteria > Cyanobacteriota > Cyanobacteriia > Leptolyngbyales > Leptolyngbyaceae > Stenomitos. Next base: position 4,969 of record DATNQS010000060.1, on the reverse strand, counting down.
AGGGCTGAGCGCGATCGCGGGAAAGGCGCTGGGGTCATGCTGCTTCATTCAAACATTTGTAAGCAGGGCACGGCAACGGTACATTTAGTCCATCAACGTTAAGTCTATTAAACGAATGTCTGCTGTCTAAGATTGTTGCAGTTGTTACGGTTAAACTGACTGACCCTGATAATCTGTGACTGCTCAATTAATTCTCTACTCGCCTTAACACTGCCGTGCTTAAAGCTCCTTCCACGTCACGCAAGCGCTATCTCATGCCGTCTAGGTTCTGGGGCATTCGTCAAAGCTTGCCTCGCTGGCTGAAAATAGTTATTTCTATTACGGCTTTGCTCGTGCCGCTTGCCGTTTGGTCGCTCCTAAGTTATGGCGGTTGGGTGACACCCATCTTCCTACCAACACCAACAGCCGTACTGCAAGCTGGCAGACAGATGTTCATTGAAGAAAATCTGCTGCTAGACGTAGTTGCCAGTTCTTACCGCGTCTTTCTGGGTTTTATGGTTGCAGCAGCCGTTGGCGTACCGATCGGCATTGCTATGGGCACCTTTCAAAGCATGGAAAGCCTCTTTAGCCCGATCGTTGGCACTGTGCGGTATATGCCCGTCGCCGCTTTCGTACCGCTCATTGTGCTCTGGTTAGGGCTAGAGGAAGCGACTCGCATCACAATTATTTTTCTTGGCATCGTCTTTTATAACGCGATCATGGTGGCAGATGCCGTTAAATTCATTCCAAACGAACTTTTGAGCGTAGCGTATACGTTGGGCGCAAATCGGCTCAATGTACTGATGCGAGTGATTGTGCCAGCCATCATACCGAGCATTATTGATACTCTGCGGGTTAATGTGGCTGGAGCGTGGAATTACCTGGTGATCTCAGAACTGATTGCCTCTGAAAACGGCTTGGGCTTTCGCGTGGTGCAGTCACAACGCTATCTCCAAACCGATAAAGTGCTGTTTACGATCGCCCTGATTGGTCTGATTGGTCTGCTTACAGACTTTGCCTTTAAGCTACTGTTTAACCTCGTTACACCGTGGGCAGAGCGATCAACCACATAAGGAGCTTGCGTCGCTGAGTCCATTAGAAAAACTTGCTGTGACGACTTATGCCAATAAAATGCGATCGACAAACTTCTTTACCAACTGGTTCGCGATCGGGGTTTCTTGCAAATCTTTCAACATGGTGGCAAGCGTGGCAGTACTGTCAAAATAACGGCTCTGATACCGTGTGAGGCGAACCCTTAAATCGGGTGGATCGATTTCTGGATGGAACTGAAACGCATAAAAAGGCTTGCCAGCAACCCGAAAAGCTTGATAAGGACAGAGTGCAGAAAATGCCAGCAAAACTGCTTCCTCTGGTAGCGAAAGCGCCCGCTCCTTATGTCCCAACACTGCCCAAAAACCGTTGGGAACGTCACAAAACAACTCATCCGTCAGCGCTGCTTCCGTTAGCTGGAGCGGATAGGTACCCATTTCCATGCCGGCAACATCAACAATAACCTGACCACCTAACGCCTCGATCGCCGCCTGAAAACCAAAGCAGGAGGCAAAAACAGGTATGCTTTCGTGCAAGCAGTGTTTCAGCAACCGTTTTATGCATTCTACAAAGGGATACAGCTCTGGTTGTGTCACAGACGCATCGCTGGAACCACCTACCAGCAGAGCGTCATAGCCATCTATACACGTTGGATCAAACGCAGGAGTCTTAAACACGTTTAGCGCCGTAAACTGTGCCGCTTCTAGGTGACTGTAGCGAACAAACTCGTTTAATTCTTCCTCGCAAGTAATGGCGTCATCCCGAATTTGCAGCAAGAGGAGTCTAAGCTGAGAGCGTTGCTTTGTCATGCGATCAACTGGAGTAACCCTATGTGCAAAAGATGGTATCAATGCATCTCAGTAATAATGCAGAAGTCTCCGTAAAATCTACACTAACGCAAAGCTTCTGTGAATGCCTTCGATTCTATTCGTTTAACTATTTCATACTGAGGCGTGAATAACCGTAGCGGTAAGTCGAGCTGTCTTAAACCTCAAATGTCGTTCTACCCTCTATGACAATCGCCCTTACACCGTTAATCCAACTGATAACCTACCTGAAGTATGAAGCCCCAAGAGATGCTCTTATAGACCGTCTCTTGGGGCTAAGTGCTAAATTAATTGAGCTAAAACAAGTAATTGAGCTAAAACAAGCAGCTAGCGCACTGAAAAAGCTTCACTAAAGCGACGAGTAATTGGTTCAATCAGGAAGTCTAGAACTGACTTCTTGCGAGTCACAATTTCGGCAGTCGCTTGCATACCAGGAGTGAAGTTAACTGACTGCCCCCGGACATCAACAGCACGTTTATTTAGCTGAATCCTGGTTGGAAAAACAAGACCAACATCTTTTTCAACGATCGCATTAGGGCTTACTCCAATGACTTTCCCTTCCACAATGCCAAATTCCTGATAGGAGAACGTTGCTAGCTTGACTTTGGCTCTCATCCCTTTGCTGATAAACCCAATGTCTCGGTTGAGAATCTTGACCTCTAACACGATGTTTTCATCTTTTGGTACAAGCGACACTAGCTCTTCGCCAGACTGCACGGGACCTCTAGTTGCTTTTACGTTGTAAACGGTGCCATCAAAGGGGGCGGTGATCGTTTCACGCTCTTGCTGTTTTTTGGCTTGTGCTAGCTGCCCCTCAACCGATGCCTGCTCTTCCTGCCGTTTCGTAAATTGCGTGAGGATTTCGCTTTGTCGCTGAGAGACTAGACCTGTAGCTGTGTTTTGAGCTGACGAGTAAGCCGATTCCGCCTGGCGAATTTTTTCCCGCTGGACATTGATTTCTTTTTCATACGAAACAACGCGGTCTTTCGCCTGCGTCACTTCATCCTGTGCCCGAATGTAGTCAAGTTGAGGGACTGCTCCACTGCCCTTGAGTGAGGATAACGCCTGTTCGCGTATGTTGGCGTTTGCAAGACCATCCCTGGCGTTAATTAAGTTTGCTTGTAGGCGCGATAGAGTAGCCAGGGCTTCATCACGAGCCGATAGTTGACGCTGTGCCTCGTCAATGGCGGCAGCTCTCTTGCGATCGAATTCGCCAAGACGGGCTTGCAGCAGTTGATCTTGTACTTGAGTGCCAGCGTTGGCTCTACCCGTTCGTTCTGCTTGCAGACGGGCAATGTCTTCGCGAATTAGCTTCGATGCTTGGGTAAGACGAGCGACTTCTGCTTGGGGCAAGGCAGAATCCATCACCACAATGACTTGGCCTTTGCGAATCTGGTCACCTTCTTTCACATTGATTTGCTGGATACTGCCAACCGAGCCAGCACGAATGGGTCGCACTTCAGTGCTCGGAATCAGTTGCCCTTGAGCGATCGCGACTTCATCAATTTTGCTGAAGTGTGCCCAGGCGATCGTGCCAAACACCAGTGCGCTAATGCCGCCCGCCAGCAAGCGTGTATACAGCGGCGGCAATTCTTGTACGGCTTTACCTAGCTCATAGGAGAGAGACTCCCTGGGGTTAGCTAGCTGCTGTTTAATCTGCCTGGACTGTGCCGGTGTGGAAGAGATGGAGACTTTCATCGAGGTTATGGTCTCTGCTAAACGCAAGAGGTTTACGGATACTGACAGCGTAAACGCTTAGATTTAAGGTGCCTACTTTACAAATGATTTCGACTTTTGTTACAAAAACTTAATACTTCTTTAAAGTTTCAAACTAAAACTCAGGTCACGATCGCTCCCTAAGCTTCACACTAGAGATCTAGCTCCTTATTTATCACACTAATCTACTGCCGTGTTTCAACTTCTGCAACCGCTTGTACATGCCATACAGCCCCTACTGGTGCCGCTCTGCTTTCTTTCTGCCTGGTTCATTATAGTGCTGGTGGGCTGGAGTGCCTGGACGGCAACCCGTGATACCGTGGCTCGCAGTCGGCAAATGCATCGGATCCCCTGTGCTAACTGTCAGTTTTTTACCCGTGATTATCACCTTAAATGCACGGTACGACCGTCTACAGCGTTGACAGAAGAAGCAATTGGTTGCCCAGACTATGAGCCAGTGACGAGTGCTTACACATCGAAGCCTCAGACCTATAGCAGGATGCAGTGATGGGCGCTAAAACAGTCTAGAGCGATGGCTTCGAGACTGAGAGGCAGTTTTCAGTTGTGAACCAAACGCTGGCAACATCCTCACGTTGGAAGCGGAACTGGTTGTAGCATAAACGGTTTGGACTGACGGCGATCGCATTTCACATCTTGCTGTTTGAAACTAGATGAAAATGACAGCAGAAAGAGCTAAAGGAAGCCAGATCATGCTGATTCAAAAGTTGAGTGAGTGCCCAGAGTTTACGGCAGGTGACGGCACCTTACTGCGTGAGTTGCTTCACCCAGACAAACAAGCGATCGCGCTGCGCTACAGTCTGGCACACGCGATCGTTCCTGTTGGTCAAACGTCGTTACCTCATGCGCTTACAACGTCTGAGGTCTACTACATTCTTAGCGGTCAGGGTGAGATGCATATCAATGACGAATGCCAGGCTGTAGAACCTGGAGATACCGTGTACATCCCACCCAATGCCAAACAGTTTATTCACAACAGCGGCACAGAGCCACTGGTTTTCATCTGTTTGGTTGATCCGGCATGGCGTAAAGAGGATGAAACGATCCACCCATCTAACGATTAATCGGGGTTTGAATCTGGAAAGCGATTGTTTGGAATTTGCTCCGCTTCGGGGCAGTCATCAGAGACGGCAGGCTCGACATTGCCTTTCGGAACAGCGGCTAGCTTTTGGGTGACAGCCCCAATGCTTTCCAGACGAACCATTTCTTCCCACGAACAGTTTTCGTCTTCTTCTTCCGTTTCGTAACGCAGGGTCACTAAGTCTCCTTCGATGTCGAGGATACGTGCCCGCTCAATCCAACGTTGCTGGTCCCGCAAGAAGATCCAGACTTCGCGACCGTCGCAACACAGTTGATAGATCTTGCGGTGTAACATGTTG
>DATNQS010000059.1:0-14667 GCA_036703925.1 Candidatus Sericytochromatia bacterium | reverse complement strand
TGATTGAAATAATCCGAGGTCGTGAGCCCTGATCGGCTGGAGCGACGCGTATAGTTTTTCAGCATATAGTTCAGATCATCTGGAAAGAGGGAGGCGGCAAGTGCATCATGAGGCGTAATGACACCACCTTCATAAAGGTCGAAAAGCGCCTGGTTTAGCGTTTGGCTACCGTCTTTACCTTCTTCCATCAACTGATAAATTTCGTCGGTGGCACCCTTCTGTAAATAGTCTCGAACCGTGTCCGTGTTGATCATGATTTCTAGTGCAGCCGTGCGTCCACCGTGGACAGTCGGCACCAACGCTTGCGCGATCACAGCACGGAGGGCATCTACAATCTGAATCCGCACAGTTTCTTGCTCTTCAGGAGAGTAGAAGTTGAGCAGGCGCTTGAAGGCGTTGACAGAACCTTTCGTATGCAGAGTGCCCAAAACCAAGTGCCCTGTAAGAGAGGCGCGAATGGCGGTATCGACCGTTTCACGATCGCGCATTTCACCAATCAAAATAATGTCCGGGTCTTGCCGTAGAGCGCCCCGCAACGCATCTTTAAATTCTTGAGTATGCAGCCCCACTTCGCGCTGTGTCACCAACGACTCATTTGACGTATGAACGTACTCAATGGGGTCTTCGATCGTCACAATTTTGCGAGGCAGCGTTTCATTCACATGGCGCAGCATTGCTGCCAGCGAAGTCGATTTACCAGAGTTCACCGAGCCTGTCACCAAAATTAAACCCTGCCGCTCTTCTGCCAGCGTACTCAAAATATCTGGCAATCCGAGCTTCCGCAGCGTTGGCACATCCAGCGAAATCAACCGCAGCACCATCGCGCCGCCCATAATCGACTGAGAGCAGTTGACCCGACACCGCACCATCCCGTCGTAAAGAATGGCAGTGTCCAGCTCTTGCCGTGCTTTAAATAGCTCTTGTTGGACTGGTAGCAAGACTTCTTGCAAAAATTCTTCAAACTGACGCGAAGTAACTTTACCGTACGTCTCCTGCTTGACCATCTTGCCTTGGATCCGGAAGCGTACTGGCTCACCCACCTGAAGGTGAATATCAGACGCTCGTTGTTTATAAGCATCTTCAACCATGACTTGCACAGTGCCCTGACGCTGCACCGTTTGATCAGGTCCATCCAGCGCGATCGCGTTGATGCTCATTGCCTCAGTACCCTGAGCAGTCGGTCCACAGTTAATGCGACCCTGCATAAAGCCAGGAATACGCACATCCATATCAAGCTTACGCACTTCCAGGTAATGCTTGAGCTGCTGAGGGGTCAGCACTTCTTGGAGGTAGTGCCGAAACTGCTCTGGTGCCAGCGGGGCAAGATGATCCTGGGGCAGCAACTTCCCACTCATACGATAAAACGGAGGGCGACCTGGCTGAAGATATAACGCCGTTGCACCTCGATTGTGCGCGTCTTGAATGACAAACCGAATCGATGTCGGTGCGTCAGGCTTCGATCCAGCAGAACCAGTAGAAGCGTTAATAACAGTCATAACAAGTGGCTTCCAAAGCGAGGAGATAGTAAGCGTAAAAAACAGGGACGAGCCGCACTAAAACGTTGTGTCAGACCAAAGATGAAGCATGACTAGTAAACCAACAGCACTAGGAGCATGACCATACGAGAAGGCGCAAAGACAAGGAATTAGCTCAATAGAAATAGGCTTAAGCTCAATCAAAATACGATCGCCCTTTGATATTAAGACAAGTGGTTTTTGTGCATCCAAGCAACTAGCAAACAAGATCATTTAACCGGACTAAACAGAGTTTTTGCAACCAGAGGAAGCAGAGAACCCCAAATTAGACTTCTTAAACTAGCACTTTCAGATGGTCAATAGAGCTCATCAAGATAGCTGTATGGAGCTAAATTCGATCTACACCTGCAACTTAATCTACCCCGCTAAGGTTGAGCGCTATCATATAAATTTTTAGTGAAGATTTGACGAAAGCCTCTATCGTCACAGGCGCTCACCATTACTTGACTTAGTCACGTTCTGTCACTGTTGAACCAACAACACAACGGCATAAGCGGCAATGCCTTCTTCGCGTCCAGTTGCATCCAGCGTTTCATTGGTCGTGGCTTTAATGCCGATTTGATTGGGTTGCAGGTTCAGAGCTGTTGAAAGGCGATCGCGCATCGCCTTGATATGTGGCTTTAACTTTGGGCGCTCTGCCACGATTACGGAGTCAACATTGCCAATCGTCCAACCGTTGTCTTGGATCAAGTGATCGACCTGGGTTAGCATTGACACACTGTCTGCCCCTGCCCATTTGGGATCAGTGGGTGGAAAATAGTGACCAATATCGCCCAAACTCAAGGCACCGAGCATGGCATCCATAATGGCATGAGTCAGCACATCGGCATCGCTATGCCCTAACAACCCGAGTTCATGCTCAATGGTCACTCCCCCTAAGATGAGTGGGCGATCGCTGACCAAACGATGAATATCGTATCCATTGCCAATCCGAATGTTAGTCATCAGCTTGCAGCGAGCGGTCTTCTGATTATAGGGGGACAATCAGCAGTGGATGGCACACCAGCGCTGTGACCCACCAGTTTTGAGCGCTCAGCCTTGAGACTTCGCTTTGAAGAGCAACCTATAGTGCTCAAGATGGCGACTGCTCCTATGCGATGGGCACCAGGTCTGCATAGTCGGAGGCTAGATCAGCCTCAGTCAAGCTATCGGTTACGTCTTGTGGTGTCCAGAGGAGTTCAAAGACCAGCAGGAAGCGCGATCGCAGTAGGGTTATGTCTTCCAACACATCACGCAGAAGGGAGGTCGAATAAATCTCGTTGAAAAGGGGTGCATCGTCTGCTGTACCAAGCAGCAGCGTCACCACGACATAAGCAGCTGACTGTTCGCTAGAGGGGGTTGCTACGGGCGCTTGCTGGCTCACGACTCCGTTGACATTCGTTAGAGTCTCGGCACTAAATTTACTGCGCTCTTGTATTGAATACTGATTAAACAACGCCTCTGCTTGTTCGCGGCTATCTACCGTCTGCGACCCTGCTAAAACATGTGTCCAGAAATCAGCGTTTTCCAGCAGTGTGCTGGCTGTCTCTTGCAACAGTTCAAACAGCCCTTCTGTCGTAGCCGTATTTGCCCGTAGTGCAATGTCTGAGAGTTTTGTCTGGAGGCGTTTTGCACGCGATCGCAGCGCTACTTGAAGACGACTTACTGTCACAATATCATTTGTCAGTTCTGAATCATCAGCGCCGTCACTGTCTGACATTGCTTGCAAATCTTGTTCCATAGCACCCTATTCTTAAAAAGACTGACTACAAAAATGCCACTTGAAAGCGACTGAATCGCTTGTTTTTAACGAAGTATGCGATGGAAGGATAGACGATCATAACATTAGGTTGCTCAACACCAGACGCACTCTAATCATTCTCCCATAATCCTTGCATCGCCCTATTGCCAAACCGTTCCTGCTTTGCTCATGCAGTAACGCTAAAGCTGAACCATCTCTGTATACTCCGTGAGCAATTCGTCATAGGTGAGACTATCAGATGACTCTTGTGGACTCCACAACAACTCAAACGCCATCAGGTAATCAGATGGCAGTGACGCTAACTGTTCTAAGGCGCTTGTCAGCTCTGCCTCAGTGCGAACCCGTTCAAAAAGCTGTCGATCGTGGGTTGTGCCAACTAATAACGTCACCACGATATATGCCGCTGGATCTTCATCTGGATTAGGCTTGAACCCATCGCGCTTGTTGACTCTACCGCCCACATTGGTTAGCGTTTCAACACTAAACTTGCTACGTTCGGCGATCGAACTTTTTTGGAAAAGGGCTTCTGCTTCCTCCCGGCTTTTGACCGTTTGTGAGTCTGCCAACACGTGCGACCAGTTTTCTGGCATCCGCAGCAGCGCTAAAGACGCTTCTTGAACCAGTTGTAGCAGTCCTTCGGGTGTGTCAGTATCAACCTCCAGGCTGAGGTCAGTCAGTTCAGACTGAATGTCCCTTGCCACTGCCAGCAGTGCAACCTGAATTTTGCTAACGGTGACAATATCATTGTCAAGTTCGTCAGTTCCAGAGGCACCACCGCTGCCTCGCATGGCTTTCACCACCCAAAACACAAGACCAAAGACGATGGCTGCCGAAACACCCAGAAAAATAAGTCCAACAATCCAGTCAAGACCAGAGTCATCAGTTGAGGCTTGCCCATTACTAGAGCCACCGCTACGGTAACTATCATTGCGGTACGAGTCGTTATAGATACTGGGACCTACTGGCACGGGCACAATGACAGTACCACCGCCACCATAGTTACGCTGGTAGGACGGGCTTCGATCAAATCCAGATGATCGTGAAGGGGATGAGCTTGAACCAGATGATCGCGACGGGGAGGAGCTTGAACCAGACGATCGTGAAGGGGACGAACGGAAGGAACCACCACCACTGCGACCACCACTGCTGCGGGCAGAGGCTTCGGCATCGAAGGTCAAACGTGCGTTGGTTGTATCGGTGGGGGGGTGCAAAGTGATTGTGCTTGCCAGCAGTGTTCCAACGGCAATGGCACAATAGCGCTGAAGTTTTGAGTGTCTCATAGATTGAAGTTGCGGCTGTAAAGCTGACCTCTAACGTTAAAGCTACCCTGCGTACCATTTTAAGCAATCAGTCTTGAGGCTGCCCTGACAGTCATGATTCTTGACTGGGCTGCGCCTCAAGCCACTGGGCATAAAGGTCAGGGCGACGATCGCGCGTACGCTCAAGTTGTTGCTTTTTGCGCCACTGGGCGATCGCCTGGTGATTACCAGAAAGCAACACATCGGGTACTGCCCATTCCCGAAATATAGGAGGACGTGTGTATTGCGGATAATCGAGCAAACCATCCTCAAAGCTTTCCGCCTTGAGCGATTCTGCTTTGCCCACCGTACCTGGCAGCAAGCGGATGACACCGTTCAGCAATGCCAACGCTGGGATCTCGCCACAGGTGAGCACAAAATCACCGAGAGAGACTTCTCGCGTTGCCAGATGCAGCACGCGCTCATCGACCCCTTCATAGTGCCCACAGATGATCACGATCTGATTATGGTTGATCGCCAACTGCTGGAACATCGCCTGGTGCATCGGCTCACCTTGCGGTGTCATTAAAAGCACTGCCCGTCGCGGCAAAACTGGTAATGACTCCACTGCTGCAAAAATGGGTTCTGGCTTCATCAGCATCCCCACACCGCCACCGTAAGGTTCATCGTCTACCCGATGGTGTTTATCACTCGTAAAGTCACGTGGATTGGTGCAGTGAACAGCCGCAATCTGTTTGGTCAGCGCTTTGCCCAGCAAGCCCGAACCAAGAGGAGAGGTAAAAAAGTCGGGAAACAAGGTGACAAGATCGAAGCGCATTCCGGTTGAACTTTAAACTGTGAGCGTTGGACTGTAGACTAAAAGCACTCGACAGCCTAACACGCTTGAGCGATCGCAGAGCCACGTCTAACCTTAGTAACAGCTTTGGCAGCGTTGCCCAACGCTCCCCACTGTTAGCCTCCGTCACAACTCTCTAGCATTGCCGCTCTCTAGCGTATGATGCCTAGGAGAACCTGATGCCGCAGGCGCAGGTTAAACAGCGCTCACACGAGCGTATCTTTATCTAACGTCTTTATCCAAGTCCGTCTAATCGCTTTTGCCAAGCAAACACTATTATGAGGACAATGAGTGGTCAGGCGCAAACATGAACAATAGCAGCGTCCACACCTCAGTCATGAAACTATGGGAGCGCTGGTTTCCTACTGCGCCCGCTCTCAGTCTATCTAACGTTGCAGCGTCACAAGTCGATTTTCATCCCCTTGGAGAGAATATGCCCCAGTCTACGAAAACTGCCATTATGGTGATTGGAGGGGCAGAGGATAAAATTCACGGGAAGGAGATTCTGCACAACTTCTTTGGTCGCTCGGGGGCGGCAGAGGCTCGTATTGCTATTATTCCATCTGCGTCTCGTGAACCTGCCATTATTGGCGAACGCTACCTCACCATTTTTGGCGAGATGGGCGCTAAAGGGATAGAGGTGCTAGATATACGCGATCGCGAACAGTGTGAAGATGCCCTGATGCAAAGCTATGTTGAAAACTGTACGGGCGTTTTTATGACTGGGGGTGACCAGTTACGCTTATGTGGGCTACTGGCTGATACACCGCTCATGAGGACGGTACGGCAACGCGCGCAGAAAGGTGAAATCACGCTAGCGGGCACCAGTGCAGGCGCAGCAGTCATGGGTCACTATATGATTGCTGGAGGCGGTAGCGGGGAATCACCTAATCGATCGCTCGTTGATATGACAACTGGGCTGGGCATTATTCCCGAAGTCATCGTGGATCAACACTTTCACAACCGCAACCGTATGGCTCGCTTGATGAGCGCGATCGCGGCTTATCCCGATCGCTTGGGTATCGGCATTGACGAAGATACCTGTACGTTGTTTGAGGGTGATGGCACGCTGCAAGTGATTGGCAAAGGCACTGTGACCATTCTCGACCCAGCGGAACTGTCCTACACCAATCAGGAAAAGGTTGGTGCGACTGATCCCCTTAGCATTGGCAACCTGCGCTTACACATCTTGAGCCACAGCGATCGCTACGACCTCCGTAAGCGAGTGCCATCGTTTGCTGCCTATCGCATGGCTCAGGAATAGTCTACGGCTCTGGCTTCAATTTACAGAAGGTGTACTCTGAGGCTAAAGCGTTTTTTCTTAAATAAGCAATCAACGAACGCATCCTTTTTCAACCCTTAGCCTTTAGTTTGTAATCCCTGACAGCATGGACATTTTGACAAGGCAAGCCACCTTTTCAACTTAGAAATGTTTACAGTGAACAGTCTGAGGGGTTTTAAGAGTTTGAAACTGAGAGAGTGCTCCGTTTGGTCGTCTTCTTAGCGACAACCAAATTTAAAAGCTGATATTTTATTGCCCAGTCTTGGCGTTCCTCCTAAAGAATTCAGTGTCATGAAAATACTCAAAGTACAGACGCTACGCGGTCCCAACTATTGGAGCATTCGTCGTCCAAAACTCGTTGTCATGCGTCTGGATCTAGAGGAGCTTGCAGATAAGCCCTCCGATGTAATTCCTGGCTTCTATGAAGGGCTGACAGAGGCATTGCCTAGTTTGGTCGAGCACTTTTGTTCACCAGGTTGCCGGGGTGGCTTCCTGAGCCGTGTCCGTGAAGGCACCATGATGGGGCACATCGTTGAACACGTGGCTTTGGAGCTACAGGAGCTAGCGGGCATGGTGGTGGGCTTTGGTCGCACCCGCGAAACGGCTGACCTGGGAACGTATCAGGTTGTCTTTGAGTATCAAGATGAACAGGCGGGGCGCTATGCTGCCCGGGCGGCTGTGCGTCTTTGCCAAAGCATCATCGAAACGGGACACTACCCTCAAGAAGAGCTAGCGCAAGATTTGCAAGACTTGCGATCGCTCCAGGCTGAAGCGTCACTGGGTCCCAGTACCGAAACGCTGATCAAAGAAGCAGAGGCACGCGGCATTCCCTGGGTGCAACTGAGCGCCCGCGCCATGATTCAGTTCGGCTATGGCGTACATCAGAAGCGGATTCAGGCAACGTTAAGCAATCGCACGGGCATTCTGGCAGTTGAGCTTGCCTCGGATAAAGAAGGCACCAAGCAAATTTTGCGCGAAGCCGGTGTGCCAGTACCGCGCGGTACAGTCATTGGCTACCTGGATGACCTGGAGGGGGCGATCGCGGATGTTGGCGGTTACCCGATCGTAATCAAGCCTCTGGATGGCAATCATGGACGTGGGATCACCATCAACATCACGTCTTGGGAACAGGCAGAAGCCGCGTATGACGCTGCCAAAGAAGTTTCTAGAGAAGTGATTGTCGAGCGCTTTTATCAGGGACGAGATCACCGCGTACTGGTCATTAACGGTAAGGTGGTTGCGGTAGCTGAACGGGTGCCAGCGCATGTAGTGGGTGATGGTTCCTCAACGATCAAAGCCCTCATTGAACAAACGAATGAAGATCCGCTTCGGGGTGAAGGGCACGAAAACGTCTTGACGAAACTGGAGGTCGATCGCACGACCTGGCAGCTATTAGAACAACAGGGCTACAACCTTGAGACGGTGCTGCCAGAGGGCGAAATTTTCTATCTGCGAGCCACTGCCAATTTGAGCACGGGCGGCATTGCAGTCGATCGCACCGACGATATGCACCCCGAAAACATCTGGCTGGCACAACGCGTTGCCAAAATTATCGGGCTAGATATTGCTGGGATCGATGTAGTCACGCCTGATATTTCACGCCCCCTGCGCGAAGTGGATGGTGTGATTGTCGAAGTCAATGCGGCTCCTGGGTTTCGGATGCACGTTTGCCCTAGTCGAGGGATTCCCCGCAACGTTGCCGAACCAGTGTTAAGTATGCTGTTTCCACCTGGGGTCCCCAGTCGGGTGCCGATTATTGCCCTCACAGGCACAAATGGTAAAACGACCACAACACGCCTGACGGCTCACATCTTCAAGCAAACAGGGCAAGTTGTAGGCTACACCACGACTGACGGTACCTACATTGGCGATTATCTGGTGGAACCCGGCGACAATACGGGACCTCAAAGCGCTCAACTCATTCTGCAAGATCCAACGGTGGAAGTCGCGGTACTTGAAAGCGCCAGAGGTGGTATTCTCCGCTCTGGGCTGGCGTTTACAGCGTGTGATGTCGGCGTAGTGCTAAATGTCGCTGCCGATCACCTGGGTCTTGGTGACATTAACTCGATCGAGCAAATGGCGCAAGTCAAAGGTGTCGTCGCTGAAACGGTGATCCCAGGCGGCTACGTGGTGCTGAATGCAGATGATCCCCTGGTCGCAGCGATGGCAGATCGGGTCAAGGGTCAAATTGCGTATTTCTCTATGAACCCTGACAACCCCTTGCTGCGATCGCACACTCAGCAAGGAGGGCTAGCGGCTGTTTACGAAAATGGCTATTTGTCCATTCTTAAAGGCGACTGGACGCTGCGGATTGAGCAGGCAGTGAATGTGCCCTTGACCCTGGCAGGTCGTGCGCCGTTCATGATTGCCAATGCCTTAGCAGCAAGTTTGGCAGCTTTCGCGCAGGGTGTCCGTATTGAGGACATTCGTGAAGCGCTGATGACCTTCCAGGCATCGACCGAGCAAACACCGGGACGGATGAATCTGGTAAATCTGGGTCGATACCATGCCCTGGTAGATTATGCCCACAACGCCCACAGCTACGAAGCCTTAGGCGGCTTTGTGAAAAACTGGCCCGGTGAGCGTATTGGCGTAGTTGGTGGTCCGGGCGATCGCCGTAACGAAGACTTCGTGACCTTGGGTAAGCTGTCGGCACAGATGTTCGATCGCATCATCATCAAAGAAGATGACGACACACGGGGTAGACCACGTGGAGAAGCCGCCAGCTTGATTACTGAAGGGATTGTGCAGGTAAAACCAGATGCTCGGTACGAAACCATCCTTGACGAAGTGACAGCCATTCAAACGGCTCTGGATGCTGCTTCGCTCAATGGGTTAGTCGTCATCCTGCCCGAAAGCGTCACTCGCGCCATTAGCCTGATCAACGCTCGTCGCCCGGAGGAAAAATCCTCGCCAACCCCTGTAGCTGTGAAGTCCGCGGAGAATGGTCAATCTGTTGGTGCAAATCACTCAGAACAACCGCAATCAGTTTCAGAAGCCAACCCTGGAGGATCTGTAGAATACGTCAACTTTAGTCGCTAGCACTTTGTATGAAGTAGCTATAGCTGCGGTGAGGGAGCATAGAATTTAACTAACGCTCCCTTAGAGGGACGATCGCTGTTTTTCCGAATATCTGCATTTCAGCTTGATGGACAGATCATGCTGGAGTACTGCACAGATCTACTTATAGAAAATCGCGACAGCAAATTATTCTCTGAAACGCTTCAATCAGACGAACTAGTATCTCATTCCAGGAAAAAAGTAATTGCTAACCCTTTAATACTCTTCAAAAGAATCTAAACTCCCCTGTTTCGGTTCATTAGATGAGTTTGCAGCTCTTAGCTCAAGAACTTTTAATAGTGTATGCCTGGTAGATATTAGATTATTATCTATATCATATTTTGAAACGACTCCTACGATCGCTAAGACTGAATCTCCAGGAGCAAGGACAAACTCTCTATTTCTAAATCTTTCTAGCCATTCAAAGTCATTAATCTTCACGTCAATCGAGCCTTTTGCATCTTTAAATTCCCATTGAGAGGAGCCAAGATAGTCAGGCTTTTTAACTTTTAATAACATTGTGATCTCGTTGGCAAGAGTCTCTTTTGTTAAGATATCCTCAATGACCCCTGGAGTAATGTCTAAAGCACGATTAAAAGGTGTTTTACTATGATCTCTACCGATATATTCAACACCATCTTTATCTTCTGTTAGATATGCAACGGCTGACTGTATTTTCTGAATGCCAAAAAGCAAGTCTTTTTTCGGAACAGGTGTGTAAATAGGTAATTCAGGCGTTGGCTTCTTTTCTGATAGAATGCCAAAAATTTTCATCTGAACTTCTGTTAAGCCTACATCAGTTAAGGCAGTTTTATTTCTTGTAAAATCTACAAGAGCAAATTTGCTTTCACCCAGATATTCTTCAAGCTTATGAGAATCTAAGCCCAAGCTAGGAGTATCATTAGGAAACTTAAAAGTACTTCTAATCCAAGCAATAAGAGAACCTTTTTGGATGTCTTCCAAAAGCAAGATGGGTTCAACATCTACTTGAATAGAACTGACTAATCTTCTGTCTATATCTTGGCAAACTTTGATAAGCTCAGCCATAGCGACAAAAACGCGAGAAGGATCTCCTTCTCCCTCATCAAAGTTAATCTTTAAGCCGAATGAGGCTCTAGACCTAGTAATCAGCCCAGCTTCTGTAAGTGCAACCACCTATGTATTTCCAAGCATTATAAGGTTCGGGAAAGTTCGGTCATGGCTTTAAGCGATCGAGAGGCTGGCAATAAATAAACTCATCCTAGCTGATTGGGCCTCGCCATAGTGCGATCGTTGTTTTGCCAGCACCATCCGATCGTTTAGCAGATTTGAAGCTTTTAGTATCAGAGGCTTGGGCGATCGTAGCCAGCGTATGAAAGTAAAGAGAGACAGTGCCCACCCTACCACTGGCAATCACAGTCTTTTTAGCAACTCATCGTACTCATCGTGTGCTCCAATCCAGAACCAGTAAATGTGGTCATCCGATTCAAGAAGCCCCAAAACTCGATAATTGAGGCTGACACGAGCAGAGTAAATGGGTTGACGCTGACTCACCCGCTTGAATTGCAGACTGGTGTGGTAGGGTTCTTCATGCCAGAGCGCATAAGCTTTTTCAGCCTGTTCCTGAACAGTGGCGGGAAGTTGGTTAAGCCGTTTACGGAATGTTTTCGTAACACTCGATTTCATGGCTTAACTGGAAAGACTTCATCCAAGGGAATCGTTTCACTAGTGGCGATTTCTTGCCGCACCATATCTGCCATACGATGCCACTGGTCGTCTGTCGTTGACTTGAACTGTTCTGCCCATTCCTGTTCATCTTGCAGTTCAGCCAGCAGACGGGATGCGATCGCATCTTGCTGATCGTCAGGAAGCTTTTGAAGTTCTGCAATGACTTGTTGAAGCAGTTCGGTCATGGCTTTAGGCGAGCAAAAGGGTTAATTTGGGCGTCGTAGCCAAAGGACAGGCTATTGTAGTTGACCTGTGAACGTAGAGATGGGCAGTACCCACCTACCGCTATACTTTTGATTGCTGTAAACAGTTTAAGTTGCCCTGACTTTTTGGGTAGCTGCGGAGCACATTATAATAGATATCTTGCTATCAAGTACCGTAAACCACTCATAAAGAATGCCTAAGAGCAGCAATCGTGACAACGAGTACATTCAAAACTCTCTTTTTGGTGAAGAGCCAACCGAAGGGAGCGTTGATGATAAGTTACGCGAACGGCAGATTAGAGGGGGAGTTGAGATTTATTCCGAAGGCCCTGTACCACCTCAGTTTCCACCATTAATTATTCCCTACAGATGGGAAAGGTTAAAGGCTGAAGCTGATAAGAGAAGAATTTCCCTGAAGCCTATCATCATGCCAGTTTATACTGCTATTGCTGAAGTAGAAGAGCAACTACTTCGCATAAGAGAAACTGGAATGGGAAGATTATTAATAATTAGTGGTGTTAGTGGAAGTGGAAAAACAACATTTTTGAATTCATTGAGCAATTTTATTGATAGTGTTCTTGTTCAGAACATTAGGATTATGACCGTCGATAGCATTGAAACTGTGGAGACAGCTTTAAGCTCTATTGATCGGGATAATGATGGCTACTCAATAGTCGTTTTAGAGGGTAAAGAAACAACGGACTCTTTAAGTAGTGAAGAAATTGATAAGCTTTTAACGACTCTCAATACAGACTTTAGAAGAGATTCTGGTTGTAGAACTTTATTTGTTATCCCTACCCCATCGCAGGCTGTTGCACAAGCGATAAGTTCACGTGCAGCAACAGTTGGGAAAATGACATCCCCTAATAAGCCTTACCTTACTTTTTCAGGGCCTGCAAGGAGTGAATACATTTCAATTACTAATGATACTCTTCGTGCATTGAATAATTCAAGAACTCTCCTTGACTATGGAATTGATGAACAAACATCCAGAGGAATAGCAGAAGCATCGGAGTCTATCGGTACTTTTATGGAAAATTGCTATGAGGAGATACAGAGGGAAAGGACAAGGCAGAAAAGTTTTTCTCTTAATACAAAAATAAAGCGGATTCATTTATGGATGGTTTTTTGTACTTTGGAACAAGCCTCTAGAACTAACCATGACATCATTCGATCTTTATCGCTTAGTAATTCACAATACGTTCAAATAGATCGAATGATGGCTGGTGATTCTCAATTTGTAAGGTTTTGGGAAGATAAGCAAGGGAAGTTTGCGCGTGCTGCCGAATATCTTGACCTTAGGGTAACTTATCTTCCTATGCGAACAGCTAATGCTGCTTTTATCGCTTATGGAAGCAGCAAAATGATTAAACACCTTGAAAATCTCAATTTAATTTCTCGCCAAGCAACATCACGTCAATCTGCTCAAGATTCTCTTGCAGGAACTGCAATATGGTCGTTTTTTAATAGGCAAAGTTTTGCAGATCGAAACATAACTAAGCGTAACCCTCCAAATGATGAAGATAGGGAAAGGTTTAAGGCAGTTTTAGAATTTTTCAATAATAACGATAAGGCTCTTAATAGGGTTTTAGCAGATGTTCTTCGAGATTTAATAAAAGACCCAGAGATCAAAGTTGCAACGGAATTACCATTAATCGAAAACAGAAGTCTAATTTCTGATATTGCAATTGTTAGTCCTACTGATATCTACTGCTTGGAGATTAAGTGGCGCTCTTCAAGGTTACAAGATAACGATATTGTCAAATCTACATTGAGTCGGGTCAAAGAATTTGCAACAGAGCTACAAGATCTTAAGGCTTGGTTAGGTATGTAATAGAGGATACTGGTCTGCTGTTCCTCATAAGGAACCAAGCCGATGACTTCGTCCGTCTATCTGCTTTAGTTAGAGTATTTAGGCATACTTGTATACCGTCCAAAAACGTGCTCACTTTGCGACTAGCCAATACCTTGCTTGCTGTTAGCCGTACGAGAACTTAAGCTTTTCAACGGTGTGACGAGGTCTTTACGTCCCCTCCAATATCTTTAATGGCTATGCTTCCTAATGTTGATTCGGCATGAGCGATCGCCACTTCCGTTCAAGCTATCGTAACCAATGAAGAAGCGATCGTTACTTATGCTCAAGCGGTGGTAACTTCTGCACAAGCAATCGTTATTTACGGACAAGTTGTCGTTACTTACGCTGGAACGATCGTCAGTAATGATGAAGCTGTGGTGACTAATGGTAAAGCTGTGGTGACTAACGATGAAGTTACCGTTAAGCACTTTTAGGCGATCGAGCTTTCTGCCTGCGTATAAACTCGCTCTCCTTTTTCTTAGTAGCGAGATCGTCCTTGTCAATCCCAAACTGAGAGTGCGGCTTCTTCCCTAAAACCGGGTGTTACAGTGAATTTACCCGACCAATCTCTTGCGTTATGCCGAAACAACTTACGATCGCCCAAGCACAGCAACAACTCCCCAACCTTCCCAGCGAACTAACCGACGAGCCTATTATCATCACTCAAGATGGCGTGCCTGTTATTGCCGCACTCAGTTACACACACCTCACCGAGCTACTCGAAACCCTCGACATTCTGACCGATACCGAATTCGTCGCTAAACTTCGCCAGAGCATTCTTCAAGCAGAACAAGGCAATACCATTTCTTGGGAGAGTGCAAAAGCAAAGCTAGGGCTATGAGCAATGGTCAAATACACGATTCAACTCACTCCCCTTGCCTTAGAAATGCTGGCTGCCATTAAAGATCGACGCGAACAAGAAAAGCTGAGTGAGCGCATCGACCAGCTTAAAGTTGATCCTGAGAAACAGGGAAAAGCACTAATAGATAAACTTTCAGGCTTTCGCAGTGTGCGGGCAGTAGGGCAGCGCTATCGTATCGTTTATAGGGTTGAGCCAGCGCAAATTCTTGTTTTAGTCGTTGGCATTGGTCGGCGTAAGGATGGAGACAAAAAAGACATTTACACCCTGCTACAGAAATTGCTGGAGGAGTGAAGGCGATCGTTCTGCCATGCTGTTGAGTGAAGACTAC
>DATNQS010000058.1:0-5148 GCA_036703925.1 Candidatus Sericytochromatia bacterium | reverse complement strand
TTTCATTGCTCGGATAGTGGCAAGAAAGCGGCAATTTGGATCGTGCTCAATGACCACGACTTCATGCCCACAACGGTGGAGGTGACTTACAATCTGCACACCCACGCCACCTAGCCCACAGACGACAAAGTGGTTGCGGTACGGAACCCGAGCGGCATCCCAAATGTGATCAAACCGGGTGCCCAGGACAAAATCATTCAGCAGTGCGTAAGAAATACCAATGATGGCTGCACCGACCAGCATTGTCACCACAGTAAAGAGCTTGAGGTCATCGGGAGCGGTTTCTAAGCCAATGTCGTTGCCGCCAGCGCCGGTAATGATGCCCACTGAGAAATAGAGCGCATCGATCGGATTGGTATGCAGCACAGAAGAGGTGTAAATGCCAGCGCTAATTAGAATCATCACCAGAAGCAGCAGCGTGCCCGCTAACAAGGCCCGACTGTGTTCTCGCAAATATTTCAGCCCCAGCGCCAGTTTGGCTAGCTTTTGTCTCAGGGAACGTCGAGCCACACGTACGCTCGGTTTAGTGCCAATAATCAGTCGATCGCCCGACTGGAGGCGATACCCCCGCAGCATCGCTGACACTAAATCCACCCTGCTATCAATGGGTAAGTAATAGATCAGCATTCGATCGCGATCGTCCCACAGGTCACTGAGTTTGCGCCCCAGCCAGGGATGGTCGGCTGCGATCTGTTCTTCGTGGATCGGCCAGGTTTGATTGAACAAGTGCAACTGCCCGATTGCGGCGTTGCCCAATGCCGCAAACACAAAAATGGGTGCTGCCAGCGCCGCCACACTCATGCTGATGTGGTCGGGCAAAGTTGTATCCAGTCGATCGCCCAGACTCGTGTTAAACAACCGATTGATAATGCGAATGCGAGGATTCAACACTCGCGCTTGCATCAAAATGGCTAGATTCAAACCATCATCGCTATCTGCCAGCACCAGCGTTTGCGCGTCCCGGATACCTGCCTGAATCAAGGTCGCGGCTGCCCGCAGATCGCCCACAACAATACCCTCCGGGTCACCTGCGATCGGACGATTGTGAATGCCCACCACAAGCGCCCCCTGCTGTCTAAGCAGGCAGAGAATTTTGTACCCGGTCGCACCCAAGCCACAAACGATAATATGTGGTTTCATGCCTGAGACAGCCGATGCAACATCGAACGATTAAAGAACAGTGCTTCATTCTCGATCGCACTTGACAGCAGGACTGTAGCTGAAAACACCGTTACTATTAAGAAAGGTAAAGCCCCTTACTCCCCACTCCCATGTCCTACTACGTTATTTACGACGGCAAATGCAACCTCTGTACCACACTCGTTCAACTGCTTGAGACACTGGATCAAGGCGATCGATTTCAATACATTCCCATGCAGGATGAGCCTGCTCTCAGCGAGTTTGGCATTACGTCCACAGACTGTGAGCAAGGGATGATTTTAATCAATGCAGCGGCTCCAGAACAGCGCTGGCAGGGCAGTGACGCAGCTGAAGAAATTGGGCAACTGCTGCCGTTAGGGGATGTGTTTATATCTGCCTATCGGGCGTTGCCAGGAGTTAAGTGGACGGGCGATCGTGTCTACGCGCAAATCCGCGACAACCGCTATACGCTCTTTGGCAAACGCGAGCAAACCTATCAACCGCGTTACCCGGCTGCCTGTGTGTCTGATCACTGTCGTTTATAAGTTCATTGTGCCCAGCCAAACTTCTACGGCAACCACGGATATTGCCGGAAATCGGGCGATCGCTTTTCTAAAAAGGCTTGTTTGCCTTCTGAACCTTCCTCGGTCATGTAGTAGAGCAGAGTAGCGTTTCCGGCTAGTTCTTGCAAACCCGCCTGCCCATCGCAATCGGCGTTGAAGGCGGCTTTGAGGCAGCGAATGGCGATCGGGCTTTTCTCCAGAATTTCCTGTGCCCACTGAATGCCCTCTGCTTCTAGCTGCTCGACTGGCACAACGCAGTTTACCAAACCCATCTCTAGTGCCTGCGTTGCCGAGTACTGGCGGCAGAGATACCAGATTTCCCGTGCCTTCTTCTGCCCAACGATGCGCGACAGATAACTGGCACCAAAGCCACCATCAAAGCTACCTACTTTGGGTCCCGTTTGCCCAAAAACCGCGTTGTCTGCCGCAATGGTGAGGTCGCAGAGAATGTGGAGGACATGACCACCGCCGATCGCGTAACCTGCAACCAGCGCAATGATCACTTTGGGCATGGAGCGAATGAGCCGTTGTAAGTCCAGCACGTTTAGCCGGGGCACACCGTCCTCGCCCACGTAGCCTGCATGACCGCGTACACTTTGATCGCCACCCGCACAAAACGCATACTTACCATCGGTATGAGGACCGGCACCTGTAAACAGCACCACCCCAATCCGCGAATCTTCACGAGCATTCGCAAAGGCATCGTAGAGTTCAAACACCGTTTTGGGACGGAAGGCATTGCGCTTGTGGGGACGATTGATGGTGATTTTGGCGATTCCATCAGCTTTGTGGTAGAGAATGTCTTCGTAGGTTTTGACAACTTGCCAGTCGATTTGCATAGGAAAAAGGGAAGGAGAGTGATGAGTGGGAGTTGGGAGGGGAGAGTTTTGAGTTTTGAGTTTTGAGTTTTGAGTTTTAGCTATCAGCTTTTTTTGTTGTTTGTGTCCTAACTTATTCGCCTGATTGCTGACTGCTGACCGCTGACCGCTAGATACTGATTTTGGCAGCAAATGTACCCAGATGCTTCTGTCGCCATTGGGCATCGGCTTTGCGATCGGTTCTCAGCTCCAAGACTCGAATGCCTGTGGTCGGCAGTTCCTTTAAGCGCTGTTCTAGCTGTTGCCAGGTTGTGATGCGCTCATGTTCGACCGCATACGTAGCGCAGAGCTTGGCAAAGTCGATCGCTTGTGGTGTGGCAAAAAAGGACTCAAAGGCTGGATTGTTTTGGGCGATCGGCAGCATCTCGAAAATGCCGCCACCGTTGTTGTTAATCAGGACGATCGTCAGGTGTCCCGCAAAATGCTGGCGCAACAAAAAACCGTTGGTATCATGCAAGAGCGCCAGATCGCCTGTGAGCATCACACTACTTTGGTGTCGATGGGCAATGCCCAAGGCGGTAGAAAGCGTGCCATCAATGCCATTTGCACCCCGATTGAAGAAGGGCTGCACTCTAGAATTTCCCGGTGCCCAGAAAAACTCGACATCCCGCACAGGCATACTGCTGTTGATGAAGAATGGCGTTCCAACCGGCAGTACTTGAGAGAGCAACCAGGCAGCTTTGCCCTCAAACAGCGTGTCTGTTTCACCCATCGTTTGGTCTACAGCCTGCCTGACTTTGGTTTCCACAACACGCCAGCGATCGAGGTAAGGGTTGGTCGTCTGGGTTTGCGGGGGAATGGTCTGAAGGAGGGCTGCGATCGACAGCCGCAGATGCGTCGTTCTGCCATGCAGTGGATCAAGGTTACGTCCCTCAGGATCAATGATCCATAGACGCGGCTGCATCTTTTCTAACCAGGCACGAAGCTGCTTGCTGGTAGGCATTCCACCAACGCAAAGCACAGATTCAGGAGCAAGTTTTTCTGCCAGCGCAGGCGATCGCAACATCAGGTCATAGGTTGTAATCAAATTGGGATTGAGGTCAGCGTAGTTTCGTAGGGGCGAAAGTCCTTCTGCTAGAACCGGATAGCCGAGGGTTTGGGAGAGTTGGGCGATCGTACGACAATAAGCCTCTGGTGCTGTGGGTTGTGCTACGCCTGCGATGATGATGCCATTAGAGGGGAAGGGGGGAAGGGGAGAAGGGGTGAGAGGATGAAGGGATGAAGGGGTAAAAGAGAGGGGGGTGATGGAGGCGAAGAAGGCTTCGGGCTTGAAGGTGGAGGCGATCGCCTGGGCAGAAGGCTGCGGGATTGGGGCAAGGGGGTCGCGGAAAGGCAGGTTGAGGTGAACGACTCCGGGAACGGGATACAATGCTTTTTCCCAGGCGTGGATGAGGGTTTGCCGGAGATAGGCGAGCATGGGTAGCTCTAGCGATGGCATTGCCAGTTCCATTTGCCAGTTAGGAAAGGTGCCGTAAAGCTTATGCTGGTCGATCGCTTGCCCCGCATTACAATCGCGCAGTTCGGGCGGACGATCAGCCGTCAAAACGAGTAAGGGCACACCGCTTTCCTTAGCTTCGATGACAGCGGGATAAAAATTTGCGCCTGCGGTGCCAGAGGTACAGAGCAGCACAACCGGGCGATGGGTCTGACGGGCAACGCCGAGTGCGAAGAAGGAAGCCGATCGCTCGTCCAACACCGGAATCGCTTCGATGTGAGGATGGTTGGCGAAGGCGATCGCAAGGGGTGCTGATCGAGAACCAGGACAGACGATCGCGGTGGTCAGCCCTAACCGAGACAGCGTTTCCGCCAGAATCGAAGTCCAGACCAGATTGGTATTCGTGAAATCAAGAGGCATGGGAACGCTGAGAGTAGGCACATAGCCTAACGCATCATACGTCCGGTTCGACCCCTTGCGCTCGTAGCAGCCTCTCAGCAGTGCAGCTAGCCGTTCTAACCGTTTAGGCTTTACGTAAAGATCCCCGACTTCTACGATGGGGTGGGCTTTTCTGGCTAAGTTTCAGCCAGAAGTCGGGGATCTAAACACTTTACGCGTAAGTCCTAATTTATAGCCTTCTCAAACCAATGCTTGCAAAAGCGCCTGAAGTTTTAGCTGCACTTCTGCCAGTTCCCGTTCTGGGTCTGAACCTTCAACAATACCTGCGCCTGCAAACAGTCTGGCAGTGCAGCCGTTGAGGAGTGCCGATCGAATGCCAACGGCAAATTCACCATTACCGTGATGATCGACCCAGCCGATCGGCGCAGCGTAGAGCGATCGCTCAAAGGTTTCGTAGCGGCGAATGTAGTCACAGGCAGCAGCGCGAGGCATTCCGGCAACGGCAGGTGTGGGATGGAGGGCTGCTACGACATCAAGCAGATGAATTCCGGTAGGCACTGTGGCATGAATCGGTGTTTGCAGGTGTTGAATGTTGGACAGTTGCAACAGGCGCACAGGCGAGGATTGGGGACTTAAGCCTAATTGAGCCAGCTGTTGGCAGATAAACTGGCTCACAACCCGATGTTCGTGGCGTTCCTTGACGCTCTCTAAGAGGCGTTTTGCCAGGGCAGCA
>DATNQS010000057.1:0-2564 GCA_036703925.1 Candidatus Sericytochromatia bacterium | reverse complement strand
AGCCTTGGGGCACTGCTAGCTGCGATCGTGCCGTTTACCTTTACGCGAACGGTGGGGCGTGAAATCGTGGCTCAACGATTGGCTGGACGCTGGCAGGCAATGGATGCTGAAGTGCGCCACGGCGGGCTGTTTTATATGTTTGCAATTCGTCTGGTGCCCGTCATGCCCTATGGTTTGGTCAATTTTGCGGCTGGGCTAACCGCTGTCAGCTTCAAAGATTATCTGCTAGGTACGGCTCTGGGTACTGTCCCAAGTGTCTTACCGTTTGTACTCTTAGGTAGCTATGGTGTCAGAGCCGTGCAAACCAGGGATGTGCTGCCACTCGTGGGTGCATTGGGTCTGACGGGTGTGTTAGTCGCTGGTTCGACGTGGTATCGCCATCGCCTGAAGAAGTGAGGTGTGAGGTGTGAGGTGACTGATCTATAAATCCATGTCTTGAGGTGCAACAAAAAATAGCCACTCTGGCAAGGTGTTTGAAAGGTAAGACCATGACTTGTGCGAAGCGGCTTACGATTGAATAAATACTTAAAAAACCAGAATTCCGACTGCCTTTAAAAGTAAAGATATACTGGCATCTAACAACATTCAGCGTTGGCTCGATTGCTAATTTCTTGGCTTAACCTACTTTCACTTATGCAAGTATGCGAATTGCTTACATCGTGCTGGTACATCAGTATCCTGATCAGTTGGTGCGGCTAGTCCGTAAACTTAAGACTGAAAACACGAGCTTTTTTATACACATCGATCGCAAGGCCGCGCCAAGCATTTACCATGCCATTGTGAATGAAATTGGTCGTTTATCTAACGTTTACTTGCTTAAACGGCACAATTGCTACTGGGGCGAACTGGGTCATGTTAACGCCACTATTGAAGGTATCAAAGCACTCTTAAACAGCAAAATTGTCTTCGACTATACCATTCTGTTAACTGGTCAGTGTTACCCGCTCAAAACAAATCGTGATATTGAAACGTTCTTAAACGCAAAGCAAGGCTTTTCTTTGATGGAATATTTTCCGCTGCCATTATCCTGGCGATGGCGCATTGAAAAGTGGCACATACGGTTCTTTTCTAAAAAATTTATGGTGCCAAAGCGACAAAGCAATCTTTCCATCAAACGAAGCTTTCCGTCTGATCTTGAACCGTTTGGTGGTTCAGCTTATTGGTGCTTATCAAGAGAATGTATAGAGTACATTGACAAATTTATGCATCACAACCGTAACTTTATTAACTTCTTCCGCTTTTCGTTCGCTCCTGATGAAATGTTTTTTCAAACAATCCTTCTTAATTCACCTTTAAAGCACACGATTATTAATGACAACTCCTGGTATATAAAATGGTTGCCTGCTGCTGCAAATCCAACCCTCTTGGGTGTCGCTGATTTTGAAGCCATGACTACATCATCAAAACTCTTTGCTAGAAAATTTGATGCGACTCAAGATACAGAAATTTTAGATAGGCTCGATCGCGCTCAATAACTATTCATGACTATTAATGCGTCCCAGTTTCTCAAAGCCTGTGATCCCAGTCGAGCGCTGTCGATTAGCAATCCGCAAGACCGGAGTTACTACATTGATTTTGCACCCGTACGTGGCAGCAACATTATTCAGGAGCTAAAGCGGACGATCGTCCTACTTGCGGATGAAGGCACCTGCCAGCTTTTTACAGGACACATTGGCTGCGGCAAATCAACAGAGTTACTGCGGCTAAAGACTGAGCTAGAACAGCAGGGCTTCTACGTTGTTTACTTCGTTTCTACTGAAGATTTAGATATGTCGGATGTAGATGTCACCGACATTTTGATTGCGATCGCCCATCAAGTCAGTGAGAAACTAGAAGCCGATCAAATCCGGCTCAAGCCAAAGTATTTTGCCAATTTGTTTACCGAGATTGGCGAAATCTTGCAAACGCCGATTGAAATTTCGCAGGTCGATTTTTCGGTTGGTATTAGCAAGATTACTGCCAGAACCAAAGATAGCCCGCGCCTCCGCAATCAGCTTCGGCAGTACATGGAGCCACGCACTAATGGCATCCTGCAATCGCTGAATGAGGAACTACTGGGGCAAGCAAATCTGCAACTCAAGCAGCGCGGCAAACAGGGCTTGGTTGTGATTATTGATAACCTCGATCGCGTTGATGCGAGGCAGCTCCCCTCCGGACGGACGCAGCCAGAATATTTGTTTGTCGATCGGGGGGAGCAACTCTCCAAGCTCAACTGTCATGTGGTCTACACCATTCCGCTGGCGCTTGTGTTTTCTAACGAAGTCGAAATTTTGAAGCAGTGGTTTGGCGGCGGCGTGTCGCCCAAAATTTTGCCGATGGTACCAGTACAGCGACGCGACGGTACTCATGCTGAAGCTGGCATTGCGCTGCTGCGGCAAATGGTGCTAGCACGAGCGTTTCCTGGGCTTGATGCCGCTCAACGTCTTGCCCGTATTCCCGAAATGTTCGATCGCGTTGAAACGCTCGATCGCCTCTGCCTCATCAGCGGCGGTCACGTCAGGAATCTATTGGGTTTGTTGCGTAACTGCGTCCAGCGAGGCGATCCACCTTTTTCGCGCGATGCA
>DATNQS010000056.1:0-2189 GCA_036703925.1 Candidatus Sericytochromatia bacterium | reverse complement strand
GTAGCCAAAGCCCGCCTGCCATTGCGGGACATACGGTGCTGCCTGAGAGAGCGTTTTGAGGTTGAGCGATCGTGCCACATCACCCCGCACAATCATCGCAAACGTGTTCTGAAAGCCTAGCGGCGGCATCACTGCCAGGTTGAGCTGTTGAGCGTACCCCTCTTTCACTTGACGGTAGACTTCTTTCACGTCGCCCAGCGTCTTTTGCTTGAGAATGGTCGAAAAAGCCGTTCCTGTGTATTCGGGATAAAGGTCAATTTGTCCTGACAGCAAGGCGTTGTGGCAGACCAGCGTATCGCCAAGCTGCAAGCGACGCACCACCTTTAAGTCCGTTTTTGCTTCAATCTGTTGCGCCAGCAGTTCGCCTAAAATATCCTGCTCAGTAAAGGATTTGGCACCAATCACCAGATTGCCGCTACCACCACTATTGCCGCTACCTGTAGGACTGGCAGAGCAACCCGCGATCGCCAGCAACAGAACGATCGCCAGCAGCATTTGAACCCAAAACGGTTTGCGTTTCATAGCGGCTGTTTGCCTCCCCGTCGGGTCAGATGAGTCTCCAACCAGCCGATGCCAAAGTCTGCGGTGAGCGCCAGCACTGCTGCTGGAATCACGCCTGCCAGAATGAGTTGATTATTCAGCGCCGAAATGCCGCGAAAGATGAAGATGCCTAAACCGCCTGCACCGATCGCCGTGGCAATGGTTGCGGTGCCGATCGCAATCACCGTCGCGACTCGAATACCCGACAAGATGACTCCCAACGCCAACGGCATCTCTACCTGTGACAACAACTGCCAATCCGTCATGCCCATCCCTCGTCCGGCTTCCCGAATCGCTGGATCGACGCTCATGATGCCAGTGTAGGTGCCACGAATAATGGGTAGAAAGGAGTAAAGCGTCAGGGCAACGATCGCAGGCGGGTCGCCAATACCCCCACCCAAGGCAGGCGGTACGGTCACCAACAACCCAAACAGCGCCAGACTAGGAATAATTTGGAGAATGTTCGCAGTACCCAGGACGGTTTGGCGCAGGGCAGGCTTGCGGGTAATCAAAATCCCCAACGGAATGCCGATGAGGGTTGCAATGAGAATGGCGATCGCCACCAGATACAGATGCTCCCCTGTACGTTGCAAAATCTCTGGCGCATAGCGAACAAGAAAAAAGTTATTCATACGAGTTGATTTTCGCGTGTAACTGAGCAAAGCCCCTTCACCGTCAGTTAATTGACAACTGACCTGTAGCAATTTGCTCAGTGCTTACAGCAATAGCAGCATCACGTTCCAGTGCTTTGCGGAAAATGATTTTGTCGTCCCCCGTCTTGTAAAAATCGCGAATCCTCGCTTCCTCGTCATAACCAATCTTTCGATAGAAAGCACGAACGTATTCAAAGTCATCCAGACCGGATGTTTCCACCAGTAGTACGCGCTCACCACGCTCGATCAGCATATGCTCAACATGGCGAACTAGGGCGGCTCCGCGTCCTTGTTTTTGATGATCGGGATGAATAGCGACTAAATAGAGATTCCATGTCCCCTCGGTCATGCGTTCCGGAGCAACGTAGACAACGCCCACTGGCTCATTCTCGTCGTCAGTAACCCATACATCCTGGCTATCTGCTGCATTACTGAAATGCTGGTTTAGCATTTGAGAGAGTTCTTCGATTTGGCCTGACTCAAAAAGCCCTGTCGCTTCTGCCAACGCGAGTAATGCATTCGTATCACTGGGCGTAGTCAATCGAATCATAGAGAGTTCCAACTTAGGTTAATTAGCCTGCGTGGATAGCACGAACAGATTAATTGGCACATTGATAGCAGACAACCTACGTGCAAATGTCATCAAGATCTTGAACGGCTGCATCCGAAAACGAGTAGCTACTCATACGTCAGAGTCAGCGATCCGGTCAATTTTGGCTTGAAGTTTGGCAAAAACAGCTTCCCCATCGATTACTTGACCGTTAGCAATTTGCTCAGTGGCAATCGCAACCTTTTGACGCAGTTCTGCCAAGTGATGTTCTCGCTCTAACAGCAGTTGAAAAGCCTCATCAATCACTTCATCAGCACTGGCATAATTGCCTGTTTCAATTTGGGATCGGATGAATTGTTCGTATTCAGGTTTGAGAGACATATGCATAAATGCGTTTCCATGAGCAGAACTGATCGCCTCGTATCCAGTTTATCGTTCGTGAATCT
>DATNQS010000055.1:0-3324 GCA_036703925.1 Candidatus Sericytochromatia bacterium | reverse complement strand
GCTTTTTTCGCCTGTTTGCAGCCGTAAATGCGCCATTGGCACCGATACGCCTGCCAGATCATGTAAGCGTGGATCGGCAATATTGAAGGTAAACAGAGACGGGACGGGTGGTTCGATCGTGTGACCAAACGCACGAGCGATCGCATAACCCTGGGGGCTGCTGCCCGTAGCAAGCAAAAGACGATCGCATATGAGCGTTTCACCCGCTTTCACCGTCACAGCAAAGCCATGTTCCTGCCGAGAAACGTCCTTTACAGCCGCTCCCTGCCACAGTTTTACACCCATCGCTTTCGCCGTCTGCATCAGGCAAGTGACGATCGTTGCTGAGTCATCGGTGATGGGAAACATGCGTCCATCTGCCTCAGTTTTCAGCGTTACACCATGTGACTCAAACCATGCCACCGTATCCCGCGCCTGAAAGCGGCTGAAGGGACTCCGCAGCGCTTTGCCGCCTCTCGGATAGTGCTGTACCAAAAGTGCTGGGTCAAAGCAGGCATGAGTCACATTGCAGCGTCCACCGCCAGAAATGCGTACCTTAGCTAGGGGTTGACGTGCAGCCTCCAGTAGCGTGACTCGGCTGTGGGGATGCTGGCTAGCACAGGCGATTGCCCCAAAAAAGCCAGCCGCACCACCACCAACAACGACAACAGACACTGGATCAGACGACATAGCAGGGGCGGCATGAAAGGATGAGGGCTGTAGCTTGCTTCCGCTTTGCGGTGGGATAAGAGCTTCAGGCTTAAGGATAAAACGTTTAACAACAAGTCATCCAACGTTCAAAAAGCTTGGCGATCGATCAACGTCTATTGAAGGGGTAAACGCTGTTCGCTCCAATCAGTGTCAACCGTGAACAAAAACTGCCTTGTCTCAACGCTTGATTGACTACAAAACTGTGCAGGAGTTCCCGAAAACCATAGCTCCATAAGGATTTGTCATCTTTTTGTACGCCAGTCGAAAAATTGGCATAGTGCCGTTTTGGTTTATCCGGAACAGTTACCTCTTCCTGCGGACAGGAGAACAGTAACTACCTCACATACCCGGATAAACGGACATGATGACTCGACTCAATCTGGTTGCTTTAGCAACCCTGGCTTTAAGTTCCCTGACCGCAATCCAACCTGCTGCTGCTGCTCTTTTTAGTAAGGTAGATTTAGACCCCAACAAACTGCTTTTGGTCGCTTCACCGTATGGCAACAATGCCCATCAGTTGGTGATCGTTGAGCAAGTATCGAACCGTCGCGCCTGTTGGAGTGAGAGCGGCAGCAGCCCAACTACGATCGACCCGTTGTTGACTAGCTTTGACTTTACAGGCATTTGCGGACGCAGCACCGATGCCAATGGCTATTCAATTCGGATGGGCGACCAGGATTTGGGACTGCAATACAGTCTGCGTGTGGTGCGGCGCGATGGTGATTTGCTGTTGGTTGGTGTGCCGTCGGTCGCCCGTAATGTAACTGAAATCCCTATTGGTCGAGCAGGCGGCGTAACCAATGGTTTTGCGAAACTTCACCTCAATCCCGGCTGGCGAATCACGCGCCGAGTCTACAACAACAAGCAGTTGGGTCACTTTTACCTGACCAATGACCAACCGTTGAATAGCGCGATCGCCGCTGCTCCAATGCCGCTTCCAGCAGCACGCCCCTTGCCAGCAACACAGCCGATCGCGCCAGTCGCGTCTCGCCCTACTCTTGTTCGCCCTGAGATTGTGTTTGCGCCGGGTGTAGCTCCCTCTGTATCCCAACCCGTTAGCCCGTCGGTGCCCATTGCTGTGCCGTTGCCAGAGCCAACCATTACAACAGGTTCAAGCCGTCCGGCTCCCGTTCGTCCGCTGCCCGTAACAACCCCATCGACAACGATTCCAGTGTTTGGAAGAGCACCAATGCCTGCTGTTAGACAGCCTACTATGCCGACCCGATCGCCCCTCATCGGTAGACCAATTCGCGTTCCCTTACCCGCTGCGGCTACTCGACCGATTCAAACTGCCCCCAGTCAAGCGGTACAGCCACCTGTGCCTGTTGCGCCTGTAGTTCAGCCCCCGGTTAACCAGCCGTCTGTTACTCAGCCATCGTCTGCATCAAACTTACCGAAGCCTGCTACCAGCAAGCCTGGAAACTTTGTAGTGCCAACGGTCACGTTCTAATCACACGTTTCTAACAGAGTCGCGCACCTGCTAGAAACACACGTTTGAAACTGTTTTACCAGATTCGTCTGACGGTTGGAACGCACGTCTGAAACGCTCAAATTTTTGAGACGCTCACACTTTAAGAACGTGCTTTGCGGCTTGGAGGAGCTGCACACGATCGTCCAGCCCGTTATAGCCGCCATTGATGACTCTGGTAACAGTTCTCACATCGTCATGGTCAGCATCACCATTAAGCTGATTGCTTGCCCAAAACCAGCCAGCGCTGCGGCTTGCCAGATCAGGGGATGCTAACTTTTTGGGATTGCTGATCAAATCGATACCCAACGCTTTCCCACACAAGCCATAATTTGTACGACCTGTCACCTGAATTAACCCTCTGCCCTTGAAGCGCACACCATCACCGCTATGGATATTGCCTAGGTCATCACGACCTTCGTAATCTTCACCAGAGGCATACTCTTCGAGCGCATTGAAACGATCGGATTCGTGGGCAATTTGCGCTAGAAAGTGTGCCTGCCGTAACGGTGTAGACACGTTGAACTCGACCATTGTGCGGTTTAAATGGGGTGCGAGAGCATTTACCCTGCTGGTGCTGGCTTCGGGGGCGATCGCTAAAAATTGCTGTGCTGTCAGCAGCCGCATTGTACTGGTGGGAAACAGCGAGGCATAAGGCTGTTTGTCAGACGGGCGGACGGGTAAATTGCTAAGCGATCGCAGCAGATCATCCACCAGTTCATCTTGCTCGTTCATGTCTCCTTGCAGTTTGCTGGACAGCTCTTGCAGCCGATTCACTACTGCTTGGCGACCCGCTTTGATATCTGCGACTGGGAACAAACTAACATACGGAGGCTTATCCGCAGGGCGGGACGGCAAACCACTTAAAACTCGCACTAAATTATCTGCTAGCGCATCGGTCTCGTTAGCACCTCCTTGCAGCTTGCCTATTAACGATGCCAGACGCATAAACGCCTGGATTCTCCAGATAGCAATTTGCGTCATTACTGAACCCCTCTTTTTAGTACTGGCTAGACTTGACACAGCAATTCCATGACGCTGCGATCGTCGGACGCTTGCAACGCCTTGAACAGTCTCGCGACATTTTTAATCTTTAGGCTAATTATTCCTAATAGATGCCTGCGATCGCCAGTTTTTTCACTACAGCTTTATGAATCAACATGATG
>DATNQS010000054.1:0-3058 GCA_036703925.1 Candidatus Sericytochromatia bacterium | reverse complement strand
TGAGGCACGTGTTTGAGCAGGTTAACGCTGGCAGTTGCCCCAAAACGTTTAACTTTCATATGCACACGGTAAACTCTGATGGACAGTTGCAGCCAGAGCTATTGGTGCAGCAGGCGATCGCCATTGGGCTGCAAGGGTTTGCCATCACTGACCACCATTCGGTGAACGGTTATCGCCTTGTGCAGCGTTGGCTCGATGAACAGCCTTTAGAGCAAGCGGGCGATCGTGCTTTGCCCAAGCTTTGGGTTGGTGTAGAAATTACATCCCAACTGTTGGACATAGAAGTACATATCCTTGGCTATGCGTTTGACCCAGAAAGCCCTTCTATACAGCTTTACCTACAGCACCATGCACCTGTGGGAGACGATGCAAAGGCAGAGCAAGTGATTAGCGCGATCCATCAAGCGGGAGGGTTAGCGGTACTGGCACACCCAGCACGCTACAAGCGATCGCCCGAAGTCTTAATCCCCGAAGTGGCTCGTTTTGGCATTGATGGCGTTGAGACGTACTATGCCTACAACAATCCCCAACCCTGGCAGCCCAGCCCTGAGCAAACCAGACAAGTCCACAGACTAAGTAATACCTTCAATTTACTTAATACCTGTGGTACAGATACCCACGGGTTAAGCCTTTTACAAAGGCTTTAGTTAATTGCTTAAAAATCCTGCCGTTAACGTTACTGGGATAGTCTATCTATTCTGCTCAGAAGTCGTTTTAGTCACGCTCTAAACCCCAGCTAATCATTCATAGCTCTGGTCTTCCCAATAGCCTTTCATTGGCATCAACTGGCTCAAAAAAGTGATTTGAGTCCACCCATTTGCTTAATTTATAGTCCGGTTTGATGGGTGGGGCTAGACGGAGAGGCGCGCCGTTAGCCACTGATAGAGGCTGCCCGTTGCGTTGGAATGCCATTAGAGTTTGGGGATGCACTGCTGAAGCAAGATCCCAGCTTTCGTAGTAACCATCGGCAGATTTGAAATAGACGTAGCGAACATTGGCTTGGGACTGCGCCAGCAGCGCCAGTTCCTGTAAGCGCACACAATTCCCCTGCACGATCGCCGCCCAGCCTTCAACGCAAACATGGCAAATACTTATGGAGGTAAGCGATAATTTCCGTAGATCGTTGAGGCTTAGTTACAAGGGTCGCTTGACCTCATCATCGATCGTCAAACGAAACTGTGCGGGATCAAGATTAGGCACGAAGTCGAAGGAATTGATGATGAGTTTTTCCGCTGGATTGATCGCCACCAAACACAGGGTTGGCGTTATATAGCAAAGTTGGCGTTATATAGCAAAAGGATGAAGGATAAAGATGAGGGATGAATAGAAGTCCTTGCTCAAAGGAGGTTTCAAGGTTTATGTCTGTCCTAACGTTCTCTTCGACTGCTATAAATGCGTAGTCCACTGGTGATCGAGCATCAGCGTTGTTTACTACTTACTGAGTCGAGGGCGGAAACGAGTTTGGCGCGCGTCTGCCTGCTTCATTAAACGGCGGCAACAAGACCACACACAAAAGAATTAGCTAAGTCACTTTTCATGCGCGAGGCAAGCTGAAGCCTGCGGGTTTTACTAACACGATCGCTCATGTCTTTTGCCTGAAAAGTTTTGATGTCTGAGTAAGGCTGTGGTCGTAGACCGTTGCCTGAGATTCACCCCGGCTCTTTCACGCCGACAAGGGCAGGTTACTCAGACTTAAACGCTCTCTTTGCTTGCGTATACCGAAAGCGCATAACCAAACCAAGCGTGATCTGCTTCATAACCCAGTAGAAGACAGTGAGAATAATAAACGTAACCACAATGACCAGCAAGGGACGCTTTGCCGTCAATTCATTGAGTGCAACTAACAGGACGTTGCCAGGGTCGGTCACAAGATCCCAACTGTTAAAGCGCGGAAATCTGCCCAGGTAGATGCCGATCGCACAAAGTCCATGCAGCGCCAATTCCGACCACATAACAAAGCGTTGTGCGCCCTGTCGCTTTAAGTAACGTCCCTGGTTAATCAGTGCAATGACGTATGCCTCAAAACCACTCACGATTGCCATGATGTGTAGTGGAATAAAGACTAGAGCAATAATCCAGGTGGCGTAGCCTGCACGAGTGCCACGAATTAAATGAATGATATCAGTGAGCAAGTAAGGCGCATTCGGCAAAAAGGCAATAAAGACGACCCAAGCCAACCACCACAAAAAGGAGCGCTCATTTGTTTTCCGCCGAAAGAGCCAGAAGCTTAAGACTAACGGAATGAAGGCTAAAAAGAGATTCCATAGAATCCAGCCGCTATAAATACCAGAGAAAGCTCCGATCGCCTCTAAAATTTTTGCTTTCATGTCGATGCTTGACCTTAGTCGTCTTACCCTTTCACAGCTTAATTTTAGTTTAAAGGCATCCTTCACCAGCGTTAAGCGGCTGGACTGCAACCACCAGACACACAGTAAACAGGTAAATGGGCGTCATTATGGCATCCATTTACCTGTTTACTGTATGACCGAATCATGACAATGCCGTCCTGCACTATGGGCAAAGAGTCAGGTTGCTGCTACCACCTGGAGAGCCGTTAGAAACCCAGCCAGCAGCAGGGCTGGCAATCTGTACCCAGTTGCGTCCATCGGCACCGAGTCGGACGGTTGCTGGATTTGTCGTCAGGGTAACACGCGCCAGATTAGCCACACCACCGACGTAAGCAGCAGTTGGGGACGGTTCTCTACGGATGCTTAGACCGAGTGGTTGCAAAACACGACGGCAGGTGTTTCCGGTTGGTGGTGTCGTGCCGGTGCAGGGCTTCAGATTCGCTGTTTGGACATAGCCACTTACAGGGCTGCTGATGCCGATAAAACCGCCGCCGCCAGTATCGGCAAGCGTTACTTTCGTCTCAGCATTGAGGGTACTCACTGTTGAGCCTGTCGTGGATGCCTGTTTATAAACCGAAACCTTTTTATTGACGGCGCGGCACTGACCGATGATCGAACCTTGAGCGGCATTAGCGGGTTGAACTGCTTCTGTTTCTGCAACGGCAGGAAGGCTGATGCCTGCTGTGGCGATCGCCATAGCCAGAACGCCA
>DATNQS010000053.1:0-3136 GCA_036703925.1 Candidatus Sericytochromatia bacterium | reverse complement strand
AGAAGTTTTTGTTCAGCCAGCAGAATGGACGTGAGTTGCAGATGATCCTGCCGACTCATTTCACCAGCCGCAAGAATTTGATCAACCAGTTGGTGCAGTGTTACGTTTGGTTGACTTTGAATGCTCCACATGATGCCCCTCTTTAAACCCAATAAGTTCTTAGGGTGCTGAATTTAGGATGCTGAATTAAATACCTGTAGACCTCACAATCTATAGGGGCATGACAATGCCGCGCCTTCACATGAAGAATGTGACTCTATTCTTCACATGAAGAATGTGACTCTATTTAATTCGTATCTTTGATCCGTGTCCCTTAGTCGCTGCTATAGATTGATTATTCCCGCTGCTATGCCTTTTGTAGCAATGGTTCTATAGAGACTGTGCGATCGTACGGGTCA
This sequence comes from Candidatus Sericytochromatia bacterium, assembly GCA_036703925.1. Classification (GTDB taxonomy): domain Bacteria; phylum Cyanobacteriota; class Cyanobacteriia; order Leptolyngbyales; family Leptolyngbyaceae; genus Stenomitos. Next base: position 2,738 of record DATNQS010000053.1, on the reverse strand, counting down.
GCATGATGAAGCATTCATGAAGTTATGGCAATGCCTCCTCCACCGCGTTTTTTCACCTGTTTGCTAAGGTATGCGGGTAGCAACTACTTTAGGATGTTCAGCCATGCAAGTTTATCGGCTCTCGGCGCTCTCTGACAATTACATCTTTTTGCTGCATGAGCCAGAGCAAAACATTGCAGCCGTAGTCGATCCGGCGGAGGCAAGCCCTGTGCTAGAACGTTTAAAAGCGCTGGGCGCGACGCTAGTGGCAATCTTCAATACGCACCACCATGCGGATCATGTGGGCGGCAACACTAGACTCTTGCAGCAGTTTCCTGAGGCTGTCGTTTATGGTGGGGCAGAAGACCGGGGCAGAATACCCGGACAGACAGTCTTTTTGCAGGAGGGCGATCGTGTCTCTTTTGCCAACCACAGCGCCAAAGTATTCTTTGTACCCGGTCATACTCGCGCTCACATTGCCTACTACTTTGCGCCTACTACGATGGACGAACCAGGTGAGCTTTTTTGTGGCGATACGCTGTTTGCAGGTGGGTGCGGCAGGCTGTTTGAAGGCACGCCAACGCAGATGGTCAATTCCCTCAGTAAACTCCGCGCCTTACCAGACACAACACGCATTTGGTGCGCTCATGAATACACGCTGAAGAACCTGGAGTTTGCGCTGACAGTCGATCGCATGAATATAGCGTTACAAGAGCGGTTGGCAGCGGTGAAAACTGCTCGTAGTCAGAACGAAGCCACTATTCCGTCAAATTTGGGCATAGAGAAGCGCACCAATCCCTTTTTGCGGTGGGATGATCTGGGGCTACGAGCGATCGTCAACGCTGAGAATGATATCCAGACCTTCGCCCGTTTACGAGGTATGAAAGAGCGCTTCTAAACAAACGCTTCCCAACGTTTTGAAAGCATCAGGTAGCCACCGCAAGCTAAAGCGCTTGAACGATCGCCTAATCGAAGTAAAACAACGTCACGATCTTGCGCTGATCTTCGGCTTCATGACAGGTTGTGAGGAGAGTTTGGCTGTCATGAAAGGCGAAACAAATAAGCTGTTGACAGCGCGAGATGATTTCGGTATTGCAGAGTGCGCTTGCTTCTGCCAAAGACAGGGTATTGTTGCTGGGATTTTCCACCAGATGCATGACTTGCTCTAACTGTTCGCGCGATTCACGCGGTTGGCGTTCCATGCTTTGCGGCAAAATTACCGTTAGCAGGGCTGGGTCTGCCCGCATTGCACCCCGAATTGCCGCTTGGTTTGTGCCTGTAGCACCAGACGTAATTAAGCGGTTGCCCTCTAACACCAGGGCATAGCTCATCATTTCAATCAAGTTCTGATGCGTAATGGGAACGTGACGAGAGCCTAGCAGCGCAATGCGCTTCGCGCCTGTTTGCTGAATGGTCGCCAGTTCTTGTAAAAAATCGTCTACCTTAGGCAGGTCTATGGACTGACTCAACGATGCTATCAACCTGAACAACCTAAATATATTAGCAGACGGCGCTAGTGTTGCAGCGCTTCAAAGCGGTTGATCAGATTGAGGGAGTTTGTTTCAGCACACTGAAAATTACAACACAGCGCTAGCTATCAGCCCAACCCAACCTATCTTTAGTTTGTTTGAGTTCCATACTCAATCCAAGTCCTAAGCCTTAGTAGTCACTAGTTTTAACAATAGATGCATAAGAGTTTCAGAACTTTTGTCAGCTAACCAGTTCTATAGTTCGTTGTCTAGAAGATTCAAATGAAGAAACGAATCACCTGACTGTAGCAGCACCAAAACCATCCAAACAATGGACGATCGCATGATGTGCTTTAGTGGGAACCCACTCTATGCTGCTAGCAGTAGTTACGTTCAGACGTTTGTAATGAGATGTGCTTTAGCGGGAACCCACTCTATGCTGCTAGCAGTAGTAATGTTCAGACGTTTGTAATGAGCTGGAAAGTTGGGCAGAAAGTAGTGTGCGATCGATATCTAACGCAAGCAGCAGACTGTTATATCCGCACCATTGACCTCCATCAAAGCGTCACCATTGTTTGCCCAGCCACAAACACTGTTGTTTGCGGTCGGCGTCCAAATCTGGAGCGTTTAGGTTGGCGGACAGTTCTGTAAGTCAATATGGCGTTCTAACTTGCTGTTGTTTGCGCCCTTAACTCTGTCGATCGCTGTTGGATTTCTGCGATCGCAAACACAGCTTGAAAGGGTAGACCAACCTTCTGGTAAAGTTCAGCGCCACCCTGCTGACGATCAACCAGTGAAATCACACCATTCACCTGATAGCCTGCTTGCTGTAAACGCTCTACTGCTTTGAGTGCAGATTGCCCAGTGGTGACAACGTCTTCCAACACGGTAATTGCACTACCCTCCGGCAAGCCAGGCCCTTCAATATAGGCGCGAGTGCCATGCCCTTTTGCTTCTTTGCGGATGATGAGGGCAGGCAGCGATCGCCCTTCATAGGCAGCCACTACGCTTACAGCCGTCACAATGGGGTCGGCTCCTAGCGTTAACCCAGCCACAGCTTGCGTTCCCTCAGGTAGCAGCGGCAGCAACAAACGACCTACCGCCAAACCGCCCTGAGGATGAAGCGTAATTTGTTTGCCATTAATGTAGTAGGTCGCCCGTTGACCGGAAGTGAGTAAAAAGTCTCCTTCTTGATAAGCAACCTGACAGAATAAATCCAAAAGTTGCTGGCGCAAGCTACTTAAATCAACGGTCGCAATTGACTGCGGCGCATCGGTTAACGATCGATCA
>DATNQS010000052.1:0-2915 GCA_036703925.1 Candidatus Sericytochromatia bacterium | reverse complement strand
AGATCGCACCACACCGCAGACGGCTGTTTTTAAGGGCAACTATGCCAGAGCCGCCAATGGTGGAAACTACGTCGCACTACAATCCCAGAATGGTGCTAACCCAGTGACAGGCACCTACGACTATTCTCACCCTTCTGACAGCGTGGAATCGATCATGTCGTATGGCTGGCTCTATCGCCTCTACGCCCCTACCCAAGTAGACTATGCCCTGCTTGCAGACAGTGGTTATCGTGTTAATGGGGTGAATGCGTGAGCGGTGCAGACCGTTTTTAAGTAGTCAGGAGTCGGAAGCGGCTGTTGTTTCCATTGACGCAGTAGGAGCTAACAACGTTAGAAAGCGTCAAGGGCGGTCTTGAGCCGAGTTTAATAGCAGTGATGACTTGCCTTTCCTCTTGTCTCTCTGCTGTCTAAGTCTAAAGCCAACTTGCTTTTGATACGGCTATGAGGCAGCATAGACGATCGTCGTTAACATGGCCTGCATCGCATCGCTGGGGGCACTATCGCCGCTTCCTTCTAGCCCGTTTGCTTCTACCTTAGTGTCTTGAGTCACGTAACCGTTGTTTTCAATAATAGAGCCATCAGTCATGGGGTCTAAGAGCGGCAGTGTGACAGTGAAAGTGGCTCCTTGATTAACACCCGGACTCTCTGCCCGCACGCTACCTTTGTGCTGTTCGATTAGGTAATGGACGATCGCTAAACCGAGCCCTAGACCATTCTGGGGACGAGTGGTGGTGCTATCTGCCTGCCGGAAGCGATCGAAGACGTGCGGCAAAAAAGCGGGTTCGATGCCCATGCCTGTGTCGCTTACTTGAATCTGGACAGAGCGCTGCTGTCCTTCTGTGATCGATTGCGGCACAGTAGACAACCGCACCGTAATCGTGTCGTTGGCAGACGTAAATTTGATGGCATTGGTCAGCAAATTCCAAATGACCTGCTGCAAGCGTACAGAGTCGCCCCAAACTTGCCCAACGCTCGCATCAAGCTTTGACTCAAGCTGAACGGCTTTAACCTCAACCAGTGGACGCACAGACTCGATTGCTGCCTCTACAATAGAAAGTGGGTTGAGCGCGTGACATTTCAGCCGCAGTTTGCCACGCACAATCTGAGAGACATCCAAAATGTCATTAATAAGCTGTGCCTGTGCTAGAGCGTTACGTTCAATTGTCTCCAGCGCCCGGACGATCGTTTCATCGTCTAACTGGCGACCCCGCAGTAAACGCGACCAGCCCAGTATCGAGTTCAGCGGCGTTCGCAATTCATGCGATAGCACTGCTAAAAAATCGTCTTTCATGCGGTTTGCCGCCTCAGCTTCTCGCCGTGCGATCTGCTCTTGAATCACCTGGGCGCGGGCTTCTTCTGCCTGCTTACGCTCGGTCAGGTCTTCGATCGTACCAACATAGCCTGTAAGCTCGCACAGGTCAGAAAACAGTGGTGAGGAACGGGCAGACACCCAGCGAACCGTTCCATCACGGTGCTGGAAGCGATATTCAGTGGCATATTCCGTCACCTGTCCGCTAGTGTAAGATTGCCACTCGTGAGAAACACGATCGCGATCGCCTGGATGGAGCCGCTGAAACCACCGATTGCCCAACGTTTCCTTTAGCGTGCAGTCAGCGAGCGCGTGAAAGCGTGGGTTGGTATAGGTGCAGGCACCAGTCGTATCAGTGATAAAAATGCCCGCAGGCGAACAAGCGCTGAGACAACGAAAGCGCTCTTCACTTTCGCTGAGTTCATTATTGATAGCGGCGAGTTGCGCGGCTTGCTGCTTCACTGCTTCAGTTTTTTTGAACAAATCAACGAAAACGGTGATTTTAGAGGTCAAAATACTGGCATCGATCGGCTTCAGCAGATAATCTACTGCACCTAAGGCATAGCCTTTGAACATCAACTGTTCGCTAGTGCTAAAGGCAGTCTGAAAAATGATGGGAGTCTCGCGCGATCGTTCCCGGCTACGAATCAGCGTTGCCGTTTCAAAGCCATCCATACCAGGCATTTGCACATCCAGCAAAATGACAGCAAAATCCTGGTTGAGTAGACACCGCAGTGCTTCTTGACCAGAGTTTGCCCGCACTAACGTTGCGCCCAGGTTACCCAAGATTGCTTCTAGCGCCAGCAGATTTTCGGGATGATCATCAACGAGAAGAATGTTGACTTGAGGCGACATGGCATTAACTCCTCGCACGGCATAACAAATTCACTAAATAGGGCGCGATGCCTGGGAGGGGTAAAATGGCATCAACCTTGGTCATGTCGATCGCCGCTTGTGGCATCGTTCTCGTTTCAGCCGTTGCTGGATCTTGAACGATCGTCAGCCCACCACAAGCTTTGATGCGTGCAAGTCCCTTAGTACCATCATGATTTGCCCCGGTGAGAATAACGCCGATTGTACGATCGCCATAGACATCGGCTGCTGATTCAAACAGGACATCAATCGACGGACGCGCAAAGCAGACGGGTTCATCGACAGAAAGTGCCAGGTAGTCTTGCTCAATCAGCAAGTGATAATCTGCGGGAGCCAAATAGACGTGTCCCGGCATCAACTCGTCTTTATCTTCTGCGTCATGTACTGAGAGCTTCGTGTATTGCTGCATCGAACCACTCATTAAACTGCCAGACTCTTTATGGCGATGCTGTACAACCGCTATCGCCAGCGGGAACGGTGGCGTTAACCCTCCAAGCACCACTTTGAGCGCTGAAAAGCCACCTAACGACGTGCCGATAACAAGCAGTTTAAAGCGCATCAGTCGAGCCTCCGATAGAGCCGCTCTCCCTTCGCAATTTCTTCATAGCATTGTTCATACGCAGTCAGCTTCAGTGATTCTCGCTGCCCTAGCCCGAGCACCCCAAACGAACAAAGACTATCGTAAAACAGTTGATGTACCCGTTGTTGTAGTGTGCGGTTGAAATAAATTAAA
>DATNQS010000051.1:0-6586 GCA_036703925.1 Candidatus Sericytochromatia bacterium | reverse complement strand
GCACCGTCCCCTCTGGTGGTGAGCGATCGTGGCGATGACTTTACCAATATTGCTGACTTGATTTCACTCAGCTATCGGCTTCAGCCAAACGTACGGATACTCTTACTTGATCAAGAGGCTAACTGGGTAACCACCGAGCCATTTAAATCACAAACTGACGGCGCGACAGTGTTTGCCTTTCGCCCTTCAACCCAGCTCAGGCAAGGATTGGAGCGATCGCGCGGCTCCCTCCAGTTTGTTTTACCTGCTGCCCGCCTTTGGCAAGTGCCGTAATCGGCAGTGATACCTCCAGTTGTCCCCTGTTGACAGAACCTGTATGATAAGTGTGTTTGAAGGGGAGTAGCTGCTGGCGGGTGCCAGCCCATTTGAATCAACATACTGGCGATGAGCCTGGTTCAGATGACAAGAAGCTTCTAGCGATCAACCTTCAGTAATCAGCTTTGATTGAATCATTGATCTTCAAAAGCTGACTGCTGACTGCTGACTGCTGACTGCTATTTGCAAGCGAGACCTTCACTAAGTTCACAACGTTTGTGAGCTTGGTGAAGCTGTTGCAGTCCTCATCAAGCTCACTTAGATAGCAGAGATCTGAGGAGTTTGATGGAATGCTGGCAGCGTTTACGGCTGGCTTATTGCTTATTACGATTTCCGAACTAGGCGATAAAACGTTTTTTATCGCCATGCTTTTGTCAATGCGACATTCTCGTCGTTTTGTGTTTGTTGGCTCGATCGCAGCCCTGGCAGCGATGACGATCCTGTCTGTTTTGATGGGGCAAGTCGTGGCGCTGTTGCCCAAGGCCCTCTTGCATATCGCTGAAGTCGTTTTGTTCATCAGCTTTGGCGTGAAGCTGCTGTACGATGCTACCCAAATGCCCAGTACTGCTATCTGCGATGAGGTTAAAGAAGCTGAAGAAACGATTCAACACGCTGATACAGTAGCGGCTAAACACGGAGACAGGCGCAGTGTTGTGCTTCAGGCGTTTGTGCTGACGTTTGTAGGCGAATGGGGCAATCGCACGCAATTTGCCACGATCGCGCTTGCCGCTGCGAATGATCCCTGGGGCGTAACGGCAGGCGCAATTGTCGGACACGCTATCTGTGTAGCGATCGCGGTCATGGGTGGACGATTAATCGCCACGCACATCTCCGAAAAGCTGATCACAGGTTTGGGTGGTCTGCTGTTTCTCGTGTTTGGTGTTGCTGCCTGGATGGAAGGAGCCTGAGGGAGACTCGATCCTTTAAGGTTTCGGTGTTGGTGCTTCTGAAGGGCTAGGCGCACCGCCTGCGGGGCTAGGCACGATCGTCGGAGAGGCTCCTAGCGAAGGGGCACTAGCAAGTTGGTTAATCTGATCCTTAAATTGTGCTGGTGCAAGTTCAGCAGCGCTGGCAAACAGTGGTTTGGCAGCGTCAGTCTTGCCCTGATCCTTCAAAATCAGCGCTTTGCCAAGGATGGGACGGAAATCTTGCTTATTGCTTTTGGCAGCTTCATCAAACACTGCGATCGCCTCATCAAAGCGTTTCTGCGAGGCATACACCTGTCCCAAAATGACTTGAACCGAACCCACATCCACGCTGCCCGCCTGAATTTTGTTTGCCTGCGGTGCTGTTTTAATCGTGTCTTCTAATAAACCGACGGCCGCTTCGGGGCGGTTTTGTTGCAGCAGTAAGTTAGACAAGCCTTGAAGTGCGTTGCGATCGCCCGGCTGGGTTTTCAAGATCTCACGATAGGTCTGGGCGGCTCCTTCTGTATCGTCGGTTTGCTGCTTTGCCTGAGCCAGCAGAATGGCATACTCAGTTTCCTTCGGGTTGAGTTTTGCCAGCTTTTCGAGCGGGGCGATCGCGCCTTTCACATCGCCTAGACCGAGCCGTGCTTCCAATAGACCGCGTAATGCTGTTGCGTTCTCCGGCTCCCGTTGCAGCACCAGTTCATAGCCCTTTGCCTGCGCCTCCAGTTCTTCCTTCTTAGGAGTCGCGCTGGCAGACTGTGTAGGTGTGGGGCTAGTAGCCGTCTGGGGTTGCCCTTTAAAGGCTTCGCTGATGAGTGGGAGCAACGAAAAACCCACAAAAGCGACGACTGCCAGGATAAGAACCACGTTGATAATCCAGCGATTGCGCTTATTGGTCACAAATCTGCCTCGAAACTCTACTGCTATTATCAACGACAAATGCCATTTCCGATGGCAAGATCACGGCATCGCTATCGTTAGAAAGACGAAGACAGGGGGATCAAAGGGATGATAAGCGTGTATCCCAGATAGGATTGCTACCGCGTATCCGTGCAGTAGCGAGCCGAGCCCTTGAAGTTAAGGTTGCAGCCGCTGCTTTGTCCCACCTGATGGCAAGGGTTAAATCTAAAGATTTAGAGCTAAATTAAGTTACGGCTTCCTGTCGAGCCTTAAAAACGTGTCTGTGATAAGATTGTTAATTCGAGATGGCTGTCAAAAATATGCTATCGGCTAACAGACTGCATAGCCTCTAAATTGGTCAGCATCCGCAACCCATCAATTGATAAAGAGAATCCGCACAGCACCATGATCAAACTGCGATTGAAGCGATACGGCAAAAAGCGTGAAGTTAGCTACCGCATTGTGGCGATGAATAGCCGCGATCGCCGGGATGGACGACCCCTGGAAGAATTGGGCTTTTATAACCCTAGAACCGATGAAATTCGGCTTAACATCCCCGCGATCGTCAAGCGTTTGCAAGATGGAGCGCAGCCAACTGATACGGTACGCAGCATTTTGCAGAAAAACAACGTGTTTGAACAGGTCAATGCCTGAGCCATCTCCATACACTCATGCTGCTGAGCCAGCCGAGCCAGACTATGCTGGGCTGGTCAGGTTCTTGGTAACACCTTTTTTGGAGCTGCCAGAATCACTTAAGGTTGACTGCGAAATCTCGCCAAACCGTAGCAAAATTTGGGTGCGTGTAGCCTTTGAAGGGACGGATAAAGGGCGTGTGTTTGGGCGTGGCGGTCGCAACATTCAGGCAATTCGTTCGGTACTTGAGGCGGCAGCTCGTGCGGCTGGCTGTACCGCTTATCTGGATGTTTTTGGTAGTGCACCTCAGGGCAGCGAGGAGGGTAGCGATCGCGAGGACGTGTCAAGTAAAACTCCACCGCGCCGCTCATCTAGTGTCAAAGAAGCGCCAAAGCTGCGATCGCGCACTGCCCCTCCCGATGAATTGGAGACGTGAAGATTTGATTGCTGCGTCGTTGGACTCACAAATGTTTGCATGGTAGAGACTGTTACTGTCGAATTACCCAATGCCGCAAGCGCGATCGCCCTCGCTGGAGAGCGAGAAGAAAATCTGAAAATTTTAGCCAGGCAGACTGGTGCAACGCTAGTCTTGCATGGGCTAGCACTACGGATTTCTGGTACTGATCCTCAAATTGACTTAGCCACTCGTTTGGTAAAAGCGCTCGAAGCCATTTGGGGTCGCGGTACCGTTATCTCTGGTGTTGATATACTGACTGCTCGCCATGCGCTTGAGACCCAACAGCAGGACGAGCTTCACGAACTGCGGCAGGATGTGTTGGCACGCACTCGTCGCGGTGAAGATATCCGTGCCAAAACCCTTCAACAACGGCAGTATATTCAAGCCGTTCGTACCCATGACCTGACCTTCTGTATTGGTCCAGCAGGCACGGGTAAAACTTTCCTGGCAGCCGTGCTGGCAGTCCAGGCAGTGCTAGCCAACCAGTATGAGCGGTTGATCTTGACTCGTCCTGCCGTTGAAGCAGGGGAGAAGCTTGGCTTTTTACCAGGAGACTTGCAGCAAAAAATTGATCCGTATTTGCGTCCGCTCTACGATGCGCTGTATGAGTTTATTGATCCAGAGAAAATCCCCAGCCTGATGGAGCGGGGTGTGATTGAAGTGGCACCGATCGCCTATATGCGGGGTCGTACACTCAACAATGCGTTTGTGATTCTTGACGAAGCGCAGAACACCACGCCCGCTCAAATGAAAATGATCCTGACACGCCTTGGCTTTCGCTCTCGCATGGTGGTAACAGGCGACTTAACTCAAACAGACTTGCCTCAATACCAGTCGTCGGGCTTAGCGATCGCGCAGAAAATTTTAGAGTCGGTAGAAGGGGTAGCATTTTGTCACCTTTCCAAAGCGGATGTAGTGCGCCATCCCCTGGTGCAGCGCATTGTTGCTGCTTATGAGCAGCACGAGCAGCCTTAAGCATCGATGTCTGATCCATCGCTCCGCATTGCGCTACTGACGTACTCAACTAGGCTTAGGGGCAGCGTGGTGCATACCCTGGAGTTAGCAGAGGCGCTCCATGCCATGGGCCACACCGTTTGCGTCTATGCGCTGGCGAAGGATGAAGTTGGGTTCGAGCGATCGCTCTCCTGCGCTTACAAGCTCATTACGGCTCAGCCTGCACCGGATGGCATTGATGCCCTGATTCAGCAACGTATTCAAGAATTTGTGGCGTACTTCAGCCAGTCCGGCGATGCCTACGACTGCTATCACGCTCAAGACTGCATCGGCGCAAATGCGTTGTCTCGCTTGCGTCAACTCCAGCTTATTCCCCATTTTGTTCGCACTGTCCATCACATCGAGGCGTACAACAGCGTCTATCTACAGCAGTGCCAGGAGCGATCGATTCGTGATGCCGACCTTTGTTTCTGCGTCAGTATTCGCTGGCAACGCGAATTGCAACAGCAGTATCAAATTGATGCACCCAGAGTCAGCAATGGCGTGAATACACAACGGTTTACTGCCAAACTGGATGGCTCGGAACAGGCACTCGGTCAGCAATTAGGGCTAAACGGCTCACCCCTTTACCTGACCGTTGGCGGTATTGAACCGCGCAAGAATTCGCTCATCCTCTTGCAAGCCTTTAGCCAGAGCCGCGTCAGCCATCCTCAAGCCCAACTGATTATCGCTGGCGGCGCAACCCTCTTTGACTACCAGGCGTACCGTGACGAGTTTTTTGCCCTGGCAGACGCACTGGGCATTACCGTTGGCGAAGCCTTACTTTTACCGGGCGTGATTGCTGATGCGGTGCTGCCCGCACTCTATCGCCTTGCTGATGCGTTTGTTTTTCCGTCTATAAAGGAAGGCTGGGGTTTGGTTGTCATGGAAGCGATCGCCAGCGGCATTCCCGTTATAACTGCAAACCAACCGCCATTTACCGAGTTCCTGACCGAGAAACAGGCGTTGCTAGTCGATCCTATATCACCGGACGCGATCGCTCAGGCTATGCGATCGATCCTGACACCAGAACTTGCTCGATCGCTCCGTCAAAACAGCCAAACAATCCTGCCTCACTACTCTTGGGAGGCTTCCGCGAGGCTGCATTTAGTACATTATCGTGATCTGCTGAAGCGGTAAAGGGTTAACTTGAACCATCCACCCATCCACTCATCTACGCATTCACCCACTTGCCTCTACTTCGCTAGTGCATACTTCATTTGAATTTTGATTGTTCTGCTTGCACCCGCCAGAAGAAACACGCAGTCGCCATAGCGAGTAAGATCCTGACGAGTTTTGGGGTTATTAGAAAAGCCGTAGCCTTCAGTGGGGATACCAGTCGTGTCGCGGTTAAGTTTGCGATCGCCGTTCACATCTTGAAAGAGGGCAAGGGCATAGCTACCCGATGAAATATCCTTAAGCGTAACTTTGGGTGAGTCTTCAGTCACCTTGACGCATCGGTTCATTACAGCATTTTTAACGTTATCAGGAAACCCAAAGCTTCTGGAAAATAGCTTGAAGCAGATATCACCCTTCTGAGCTTTTAAGCCGTCAAGTTCAATGGTTAAAGTGCTTTTAAGCTCTGCTTTGACATTTGGTGCAATGGCAATGCTGGATAGTGCTACAAGGGCGATCGCGCCAATTCTAACTTTTGTAAACTTAAACATTCTAATTCTCTTGATCTCAATTTGGTTGCTTCCAACAAAGCAGGCTAATTGACTCAGCCTGCTGAAGGCTATATTTTCTATCGATAAATATTACGACGATGCCCTACTTTAATGACTACGACAATCAGCTTGTCGTCATAAATTTCATAAACAATGCGGTAGTCGCGGAATCGAATGCGATAAGCGTTTTCGTCTCCCTCTAGTTTGATACACCTGAAGGACGCGGATTTGCTGCCAGAGTTTCAGCCAATGCGATCAGGTTGATGCGTAAGTCAGGTGGAAGTTTCTTGATTTGCCGACTAGCAGCAGCCGAAAACGTTACCTCATACTTCATGGCAGCCCTAGTTCTGCTTTGAGCTGAGCAAGAGGAATGGTGCCTTCACGCTGAATCTCTTCTCTAATGCTGCGAAGATCGTCCAGGTCTTCCTGCAACTCCATCGCTTCAATATGCCGCTCTGTTAAGTATTCCAAATAATGTAGAGCTTCTTCTAGCACTGGATCTGGTGCTTGCTCGATCGCCTGCAACAGTTTTTCCTTAAGGTTAATAGTCATCGTTCCGCTTGTTAATTTGTTTGTTGCCCATTGCCGCCGTACCGATCCTGAATAGTTGCTCTTAATTCAGTAATGGCTTGAGCATTTGCAGCAATTTGTTGAGCGTTTGCCTGCTGAATCTGAATGGTTTCTTGTTGAATACGATCGGACTCCTGCTG
>DATNQS010000050.1:0-3607 GCA_036703925.1 Candidatus Sericytochromatia bacterium | reverse complement strand
GTTCCAGGTGCTTTAACTATACCGAAACTGGCTGTTTTTACATTCTGTACCTGATGTTCAAACAACAGTATCAGAAAAAGCCTTTACACATGTTAGGAAGAGAAGATTTTAGTTTGAAGAAGCTAGAAGACAGGAGCTAGAAGGCAAACGTGAGGGACTACTCAAGGTTGATCCTTTATCCTTCATCTCTCCCCTCATTCCTTCCCGCCGCGATGAAAATCAACGGCTCTGGCGATGCGGATGGTGCGTTCTGGCGTGACGTAAGCGACTTCAGGGTAGTACTGAGCAGGGGGCGTTTCGGGTGGTCTGGCGACAAAATCAGCGATGCGAAGTTGGGTGGGTTCCATTTGCATTGCCATAATCAGGCAGCGGTTATTGCCTCTAGCGCCTGCATGAGCCACGCCGCGCAAGCGACCCCAAACCAGAATATCGCCGTCTGCCACAACAGCGCTCCCCGCATTGACATCGCCCAGAATAACGACGGTGCCATTGTGGTGAATGTCGGCACCCGATCGCAGTGTTGTCTCCAAATACAGTGGTTCTGCCATTGTCTGCGTGGCTTCCTGAGTCGGCTGGTTCAGGTGCGACAGAGTAGGTTGCTGTTCTACGGAGTAACCAGCAGTGGCAGCGGCAACAGCAGTTTGGCGGCGGCTAGTGTAAACCCGCTTGAGCTGAAGTTTGGCTTCGGTAAGGGCATCGGCGATCGTTTGAAGCTGCCGTCCATCTAACAGGCGATCACGGGCGATTAAATGCACCGTTGTCTCTGGTTGCCAGAACCGTTCACCTGCATCTAGCCGTTGCTTGAGCTGCTGCCAGACCTCAGTCCAATGAAAGGCTGTATTTGGTCCGTTCCCCTCGCCCTCGGGTGGCAATAGCAGCAACAGTTTGCCCCCTTCATTGCGAAAGCGCACCTGTTGATTGGGATCGGGTTGCGTGCGATCGACCTCCAGGGCATTGGGAGGAACGACAGGCACCGATGGGGAGGGGGAGGCATCAGTCATGCGAAAGAAACCGCAGCTTTAACGGCTTTAATAGTAAGCTGAAACGCCGCGATCGGCACGCTGTTTCGTCCATTTATAGCAGTGTAAAGGATGGAAAGACGGCTGGTATCGAGGTTCCTGACGATTATCTTTTCACACTACCTTTCCCTGATCAGCAATTTAAGGGTGAAGAGTGAAGGGGTGGAAAAGTGGAAAGATGAAGGGAGGAAAAGTGGAAAAGTGAAGGAGGAAAAAGTGACAAAAACGGCTCTAAATTTGTCCGGATCGCTGCTTGAAAGCATGTATACAGAAGATTAAACGCCTTTGACTTAACCTCCTGTCATCGTTCATTCTCAGTCTAGACTTAGCATGAGAATAGCCTGGGTGAGAATGCTCTATAGTCTGCCGGGGCATAGTCATGCCGTGCTCCAAGCTAACGATTGATTTACGGCGATGATCGAGGGCGATCGTGCTTATATCGGTACTACTATGTCAGACGTATTAGTTTCTGCTGAAGTTAGTTATCCAGAACTCGATCGGTTGCTGGATGGGCGTTATCAGGTGAACCAAATTTTGGCGAGCGGCGACTGGGGGCGAACCTACCTCGCGCAGGATACCCGTCGCCCTAGCCAGCCTGATTGCATTATCCAGCACGTGCTACCTGTCGTCAGTGATGATGCTTATCGCTATGCGTTGAGGCATCTGTTTGTGCGCGAAGCCGCAACGCTGGAACGGTTGGGGGAGCATAGACAAATGCCCCGCTTGTTGGCTTGCTTTGAGGACGAACAGGGCTTGCATCTGGTGCAGGAATTTATTGGCGGTGGCTCTTTGAACCTGGAACTACTGCCGCAACCCTGGCACGAAGAACAGGTGGTGCAACTGCTGCTGGAGTGTCTAGAACTGCTGGCAGTGGTGCATAGTGAGTGCTGTCGGCATGGGGATGTGCGACCAGAGAACTTCATCCGTCGATCGCAGGATGGCAAGCTCACTCTCACTAATTTTGGCGCTGTGCGTGATGTGCATCTTTCCCTCATGACGTTACAGGGAAAAGCTGTGCCCTCAAGAGTGCCCAATACGCAGGGCTATCAGCCGCCAGAACAGGTGAAAGGGTTGCCATGCCTTGCGAGCGACATTTACGCGATCGGTCTCATTGGCATTCAAGCGCTGACGGGTGTACACCCGTTGCAGTTAAGCCATGATCCCAAAACAGGAGAGATCCTTTGGCAGCCGTTTGGTCAGGCAGCAGGCTCGACGCTGCGACATGGGCTGGTGGCTGTGCTGAGTCGCATGGTGCGTGCTGACCATACGCAACGTTATCTATCTGCAAAGGAAGCCTTGCAGGCAGTGCGCGCACTAACTCAGGGAGTGTCGCTAGAACGAGTGGACGCATCGATCGCCGCTGATAGTAGCTTTCTAACCCTGACGCAAAATACTGTGCCAGCACCCATGCTGCCCGAAGCAATCGAGCCAGATACGCTGACAGAGCGGTGGTTGAGTCCAGCAGTACAGATTGGCGTAGGCATTGGTGCGGTGATGGCGGCAGCAGTTTGCGGCTATGCGTTGCCCCATTTGCTCGATCGCAGTCTCTTTAGCGACACTGACCGAGGCAACCAGGCATTAACAGAGGCGACGCAGCAGTATCAGGCAGGGCAACTCCAAAAAGCAGTGGCGCTAGCAGCATCAATCCCTAAGGACAGTGCTGCCTATGCGCCTGCACAAGAGGCGATTGGTCACTGGCAAAAAGATTGGCAAACCGCCGAGCGCAAAGCCCAGGCAGCAGCAGTGGCACTGCAACAGGGGAACGGGTTAGCAGTCTTGCAGGAGGCTCAAGGGCTACCCAAAATCGCCTACTGGCAACAGCGAGTGCAACCACTGGTGCAACAGTCTGCAAGTCAGGCAGAGACAGGCGCTGCTCAATTACTGCGCGATGCTTATGGTCGGGCGATCGTCAAAGATTTTACAGGCGCGATCGCTGCACTCAAACAGATCCCCGACGGCACTTCTGTTTACGCTAAAGCGCAGGAAAAACTGCGTGAGTATGGCCAAAAGCAGAAAATTCAGGCAGTCAGTCATCTCCAAGCCGCCTACAATCAGGCAGAAGCGAAGCGGTTTAATCAAGCGCTAGAGTCACTTCAGAACATTCCTGGTGGGATTCCCACGTATGCCATTGCTCAGGCAAAGATTCGCGAATACACCGAAAAACAGCGCGTTCAAGCCGATGCTCTGGCAATGCAAGATCTGAATCCTGGTAGCCATCTGCAAGAGGTGAATTTGGCGGGGCTGTGAGAGGGGCGAGGGATGAGAGGTGAGGGGTGAAGTGAGACGAAAGGAGTTTTAGTTCATTCAGCCTTCTGCCTCCTGCCTCCCCTGCTCCTCCTGCCTCCTCACTTCCTATTTGTGTCCTGGTGGCTGTACCCTATCGACATCTACTTGCTATGATGCGTCGTGGTGGCGATCGCGTTGGTCTTAACGATTTACCTAACGGCTTACCTAACTATTGGAGCAGCGTATGGGGTTCCATTCTCCTCTTGAGTCCCAGGGGCATTACCGCTATGACCCGACTGCCCTGGAGCAGCAAGGACCGGCTCGCCTGTTTCCCCATGCTGGAGAAGATGGGTTACTGCGCT
>DATNQS010000049.1:0-1709 GCA_036703925.1 Candidatus Sericytochromatia bacterium | reverse complement strand
CAATCTGGTCAACACTTTAATCAACTTCTAGATCTACGCCCACTGCAAATGTGAGATCGGTATGCCGCTAGTCACACTTACCATCGTGATGATTGCCACCCTGGCGTTGATCAATCTGTTAGTGCTACCACTTGACTGGTTAAGTGCCTTGAGTCTACCAACCTGGCTCTATTTAGCTGGGGCATTAGCGCTACTATCCTGGTGCCTGGACGATTAGCGCACAGCAATTGCCTGCCTGTTTAGCTTTTGCCTTCAGTTTGTATGGCTTAAAAGCTTGCAGTCTTAGTCGTGGGGCGATCGCGGTGCTGCCAAGCGCAGGAAAATGGCTTGGGAGCTTGAGTGTCGTTACTGATTAAGGCAGACTCATAGAATATTTGGGCAGTCATGGACAGCCTCAGTCATTTGTAAGCAAAGCTCTGACAACGCGCAACTGCTAACCGCGCTCCTACAACAATCTCATGACGTAGATGAGATGGTTACAGAGGAGAAAAATGCATACTGAATCAGGCAACCAGAAGGTAGACATGAAGGCAGTGCCACAAACAGAGGAAACTAAGCGGCTAGAGGCTCTGCTTCAGTACCAAATTCTGGATACAGCGTCTGAGGAAGCTTTCGATGACCTGACGCAGCTAGCGGCTCAGGTTTGCAGTACGCCGATGGCGATGATGACTCTGGTAACGGGCGATCGCCAGTGGATTAAGTCAAAAGTGGGGCTGACGATCGATACCCTAGAGCTTCACGTTGGCTTTTGCGCCCTCTGCGTAGAACGGCGAGAGCCTCTCATCATTACTGATACCGCTGCTGACCCACAGTTTGCCACCAACGTGGTGGTAACAGAGGCACCGTATGTCCGCTTTTATCTAGCTGTCCCTTTAATCACACCATCAGGGCATGCGATCGGCACCCTTTGCGTGATGGATCGGCAGCCTCGCGAACCGCAGCCAACAATAGTGGATGCCCTTCGTCGGCTCGGTCGCCAGGTCGTCAGCCAGCTAGAGCTACGGCTGAGTCTGGGTGCGTTGACAACTGCGATCGATGAACGGCGGCAGGTTGAGGTGGCACTCCAACGTAGCGAAGGACGCTTTCGCGGTGCGTTTGACTTTGCCGCGATCGGCATGGCGCTAGTTGGGCTTGATGGGCGCTTCTTTCAGGTCAACCGCTCGATCTGCGACATTTTTGGCTACTCCGAGTCGGAAATGCTGACCAAAACCTTTCAAGAGCTGACCCATCCTGATGATCTGGAGCAAAATCTGCGCTTTTTTCAGCAAGCGCTGTCAGGCGAGGTTGACTCCTATCAGTTAGAGAAACGCTACCTCCACAAAGCAGGGCATATAGTGTGGGTCTTGCTCACATCGGCTCTGCTGCGCGATGCAGAGGGCAACCCGCTACACCTGGTTTCTCAGCTTCAAGATATTACCCAGCGCAAGCTGACCGAATACGCCCTACAACAAAGCGAAGCCCATTTTCGTGACTTGGTGCAAAAACTCTCAACCGGCATTGCTTTGCAGGGCTCAAAGGCTGAAATGTTGCTGGTTAACCCAGCCGCCCTAAGAATGTTGGGTCTAGACGAAGCCCAAATGATGGGGATGTCATCTCTAGACCCTCGCTGGCGGGTAGTGCATGAAGACGGCTCTCCGTTCCCTGGTGAAGAGCATCCTGTACCTCAAGCGATCGCCACTGGCAAACCTGTACACAACGTTGTTATGGGC
>DATNQS010000048.1:0-2938 GCA_036703925.1 Candidatus Sericytochromatia bacterium | reverse complement strand
ATGTCCATCAGCCCAAGCGATTGTTAAAAGCCCACGTAGCCAGACAGATACCTGCTGGCTGGTATAGGAAGATTGAAGTCTGCTAGTCATTCGCGTCACGTCAATTGCGACTAGATTTCGACTCGATTCTAGCTCGTTTTTTACTGGGAGTGGTTGTAGCCTGGGTAACCAAACGCTAGAGAGACTAACGCTCGATCCTGACGGAGCGGCATTTCAAAGCTAGGCAGTGCGGCTTCTGCCCGAGATCTGCCTACAGGCTGGCTTTTCACTCCTCTCGCTTTGCCCGATCGCCATGAGAGGGGCAGGGTGGTGCCGAAATTGATCGATCCAGCCATGCAACAGCTTGCTGGAGCCTGGGCAACGCTTCCTCTGGTTGGTCTTTAAGCAAGAAGACGATCGCGGCAGCGGCTTGCTCGTTGGCACGGACTTTGCGGTTTGACTTGAGGCGATGCCAGTCTCGTTCGGCGATTGCAAGTTTTTCGAGCAATGCTTGAGCCAGTTCGGCAGCGCTAAAGTCGCTCAGGTTACCTTTGCCAGCAGTAGCGACCTGGGATGACGGAGCAGAAAGAGACGTATCGGGCATAAGGTTACAACGATCGTGGGCATAATCAAGGGTATCTCCACTCTACTACTGCTGTTATGCCGTTGCCCCCACCATCGCCTGATTCTGCCTCCAACCATGATAAGGATGTGCCGTTAGCGGACGCACAGACGTTTGAGCAGGAGTTAACCGCCATTGAGCGATCGCTGGCTGACCTCAAAGAGCGTTACACGCAGGTGCACCAGGACGAGCAAACGCAGGTACAGCTTCAAGAACACCAGAAGCGACTGAAGCAGCAGATCCAGCGATCGCCATCCCCAGCGCTCAAAGCCGAGTTAGCCCATCTGCAAACACAACTCGATGCACTAGAGGTAAAGCTTGAGAGCCGCCTCTTTTCTTGGGGCAGCCTGCGAGAACCCTTTTGGCAAATTGTACGGTTTGGTGGACTGGGTCTTGTTATCGGTTGGTCGATCGCCGTTGCCGTTTTGCAAAGCCCTAACCCATCGCCGCAACCGCCGCTCCCTGCACCCCAATCATCGCAATGAGAGTCGGGTGGTTAAGCTACACTGCAAACGCCTTGAAACGGAGTGCTAGCAAACGTGTTTAGTGTTTGAGTACAAGACGATAGCGCGGTTTGCCGTTGCGAAGTTTCTCCATTGCCTCGTTCACTTGCTCAAAGGGGAACGTTTCGGTGATCGGCTCGACATGATGACGGGCAGCAAAATTCAGCATCTTGGTAACGGTGACAGGGCTACCTGTGGGGCTACCAGAGAGTGTTTTTTGTCCAAGAATCAGCGGAAAAACGGCGCTTGATACAGGGCTGGGTGTAACACCAACAAAGTGTAGTCGTCCTTTTGGTCGCAGTGCTGCCACATAGACGTTCCAGTCTAGATCAGCGTTGATGGTAGAAAGAATCAGATCAAACGTATTCTCTACCGCTTTCAGAGCCTCTGGATCACGGGAGTTGATGAAATGGTTCGCGCCGAGTTCACGTGCTTCTGCTTCTTTATCAGGACTGGTCGAGAAGGCGGTGACATCGCAGCCCCAGGCATGTAGAAAGCCTAATGCCATGTGCCCCAGTCCGCCAATACCAATGACACCCACACGATCGGTCGGCTGAATGTCAAACTGCACGATGGGGTTAAATACTGTCAGCCCACCACAAAACAGTGGACCAACAACTGCCGGATTAACCTGCTCAGGCAGGGGAAACACCCAACTGTGATGCGCACGCACCTTATCGGCAAAGCCACCCGGTCGCCCCACGATCGTCCCTTCCGCTGTTAAACAAAGATTGTGGTCGCCTGACAAACACCACTCGCAATCCATACAGGAACGGGAAAACCAGCCTAGCCCTACCCGTTGCCCCACTTTAAGGGTTTTGACAGTTTCACCGATCGCGCCGATCGTCCCTACTACTTCATGACCAGGGATGAACGGGTACTGCGTCATACCCCAGTCATTGTTCAACATACTCAGGTCGCTGTGGCAAATACCGCAATACTCAACGTTGATTTCCACATCTTGAGCATTGAGCGTGCCCGGATCATACTCAAACGGTTTGAGTTCGCCACCCGGTTCATGTGCCGCATACGCTTTAATCATTGGATCAACCTCTAGTTACCTGTATTTTGCATTGAGCTTATGAGCCTTATGAGCCGATTATGACGGTGCTATGGAGTACAGCAAAGCAACAACAGATGAGCCTTTGACCAAAGTAATAGCGCAGAACTATAACTTTTGTCAGAGGAATCATCAGGTTTGGAACGTTAGTCTTAATTTTGTGCTGAGAGGCGTGAATAGCTTGAAGTCATTAAGTTGCTATAGAGAATAGCATCAACTGGCTGCTTCCTTTGTGTAACTAATTGCAATTTCTTTGATTGCAACTACAGCTTTTGGAGCAGGCTAAAGCGCTTCATCAAGGCAAAAAAGATTAAGAACGAATTAATGGAGTAACGGCATGACAAATTTGATCTCTCGGGCGATCGCTCGCATCAGTACTTTATTAGAAGGACTACAGGTAAAGCAGTTTTTTGCTGCTGGTTTAGTCGGGTTTCTACTACTGACTACTAACGTTGATATGGGGAAGAACGATCAGCCGTTACCTGCGAAGCTGCGCGATACTATTGAGCAAAATGGTGCCGATCGACCCAAGACCACCGGACAATGGAACCGCGAAGCCCAGAAAGTAGAAGGCAACCCTGGTGAGCGCATTAAGCGCATTGGTAAAGAGTCAGCCGAAGCCTTTAAAGAATTTGGCTCGGGGTATGGGGAAGGTGCTGAGAAAACTGCTAATCAGGTTCAGGATGCTGCTGGTCGCGCAGCCACAGAGCTGGTTGATTAAGATCGCTATGAGAAGTTAATACGAACGGCTCAGACCCCCAGCTTTTTTAAGAG
>DATNQS010000047.1:0-2164 GCA_036703925.1 Candidatus Sericytochromatia bacterium | reverse complement strand
GCTGTCATTACATTGATCTTGCCTGTCATGAGCATAAACACCATCGGTTATGAGGCAAATGCGGGATTGAAGAGCAGGGGGTGTAGCTAGTCTAAGCACTCTTTTCTAACAGGTCTTTGTGATGAAGTTTAAGTACGTTTCAGCATTGATTACAGCCCTTGTCATCTCGTTTGCTACGGTGCTACCAGCATCGGCAGACACAGGGACAATTCAGGGAGTTCCGGGGAGCCGGGTCAATGTACGGCAGTCTCCTTCAACGAGTGCGCGTGTGCAGCACTATGGGTTAGGCGGCGATCGGGTCAATATCCTTAACCAAATCAATGCCGCGGATGGCTATCGGTGGTACTTGGTTGAGTTTCCCAGTTCTGGCGCACGTGGCTGGATTCGAGGCGACTTACTGCGGGTGAATGCGGCAACAACGTCCCAACGCATCTCGTTTGCACCGGGGACATCTGCTGCTAAAGTCGGCGGCAGGGTGCAGGGTACGCAGTCTCACAACTATCTGCTGAGAGCTGGCGCAGGTCAAACGCTTACCACCAGCACAGTCGGCACCAGCCCTTATTTACAAGTGCAAGTGTTTGACCCGAATGGCAGCAACCTTTATACAGGCAGCCGCAACTGGTCGGGTGTGCTCCGTCGCTCTGGCGATTATCGGGTACGGGTGCGGCTAGTGCCGGAAGGACAGCAGTCGGGCGAGACGGGAGAATATAGCCTCACGATCGGTATTCGCTAATGGGTGCTGTTGGATGCGATCGCGCTTCCTGGATGTAAGATACAGTCCTCATATTTGGGGCATTCCGACGTATCAATGATCGAGTAACCAAGCCCGCCCCGTTTAAGAACAAAAAGATTCTCTTACAACAACGGGTAGTAGCAAACGCTCTTGTTTACCTGGCTGCTTACGTTGTTAAAGCATAGGCTGTTGCGATTTACGCTGAAATCTCAACGCCGTCAAGCCTGCGTGGGTGTTAGCCTAGAGAAGCAATTGCTTGCAAATCTTTTTGTTTCGCTGTCCATGAAAAACGTTGTGGTGGGACTCTCCGGCGGAGTCGATAGTTCAACAGCCGCTGCTATGCTGCACGATCAGGGCTACTCGGTCGTGGGGCTGACGCTTTGGTTAATGAAAGGGAAGGGGCAGTGCTGCTCTGAAGGGATGGTAGATGCCGCTCAGTTATGCGAACAGTTGGGCATTCCTCATCACATCGTTGATACCCGTGAATCCTTTCAGGAAAACATTGTGGACTATTTGGTGGCTGGGTACAGCACGGGCGTTACGCCGCTGCCCTGCTCTCAGTGCAACAAAGCAGTAAAGTTTAGCCCGATGCTGCGCTACGCACAGGAAACGTTGGGTATCGATCGCATTGCCACAGGGCACTATGCTCGCACGCGCTATGATGCAGCATCGAGTCGCTATCAGCTTTTACGGGCGATCGATCGCACAAAAGATCAGTCCTACTTTTTGTACGATCTACCGCAAGATGTTCTGGCGCGAGTCCTCTTTCCGCTAGGAGAACAGCCTAAAACTGAAACTCGTCAAGTTGCCGCTGCCTTTGGGTTACACACTGCCGACAAGCCCGAAAGCCAGGATCTCTGTCTGGTAGAAGCGAATGGTTCAATGCGGGCGTTTTTAGACAAATACATTACGCCCCAGTCGGGTGAGATTGTGGATCAATCGGGCAAGGTGCTAGGACAGCATGAAGGCATTCATCACTACACCATTGGTCAGCGGAAGGGGCTGGGGGTCGCGCATAGTGAACCGTTGTATGTGGTGGCGCTAGATGCTGCAAACAATCGCGTGATTGTGGGCGATCGCACTGCCACCTTAGCAACTGAATGTACCGTTCAGCGGCTCAACTGGGCTTCTATTGCGGCACCAGCTACACCCATCCGGGCAGACGTACAAATTCGCTATCGATCGCTGGCTGTTCCTGCCACCGTAATTCCATTAGAGAACGATCGTGTGCGTATTGTCTTTGACGAGCCGCAGTCTAGCATCACACCCGGTCAGGCAGCCATTTGGTATGATGGCGAGGTCTTGCTGGGTGGTGGCATTATCGATCGCCAAGAGTAGCACCCTTTTAGCCAGCGCTAATGACAAATTACTTGTAGAGAAGAACTCCTTGTAGCCTTAAGTGATTGCAAAGCTCTTTAAACCTAGTCGTTG
>DATNQS010000046.1:0-2373 GCA_036703925.1 Candidatus Sericytochromatia bacterium | reverse complement strand
GCACAAGCTGTTTGACCCCAAGCGTACTTAGCTGTGCTGCCTTTTCAGTAAGTGGTGTCAGCAATAGACGCGGTTGTCCTGTAAAAAACTCCTGCGGATGTGGATGAAATGTCACCACAGTCGCATATGGATGAGCGCCTTTATCAACGGTTCCGGGCGCTGGCAAAACAGGTTGAATGACCTGTCGATGCCCCTGATGCACACCATCAAAGTTTCCCAGGGCAACGGCAGTTGGAGTTAGAACAGTAGTTGGCGATGAAGTAACCCACACGCTTTACATTTTTACACACAAAAGAACAAAGGCGAGCGGCATTTGTGTTGAGTGCATTCTGTTTTTCTTTACTCTCTGCACCCTGCTCACACCGAAAGTCCCACTTCAGCCGCCATCGCTCTAGGCTCTGGAGCCATCACGGGCGGTGTAATTTGAATGACCAGACCTTCTCGCGCCATTAAGCTATTAGGAAAGGCAGCAGCAACATCTGCTCCTACCTGATCAAGAAAATCGTCGCTATGCAAGGGATCGTGATGGAAGATCACCAGCGTCTTTACATGGGTAGCTTTGGCAATTTTGACGGCTTCTTGCCAGGTTGAGTGCCCCCAACCAACTTTGCTGGATTGCTCTGAGTGGTATTCTTCATCGGTATAGGTCGCATCGTAGATAAGTAAGTCAGCCTGATGCGCCAGCGAAAGGACATTTTCATCCAATCGATCGGGAAAATGTTCGGTATCAGTGACATATGCCACCGCATGACCTCGCCAGTTAACGCGATAGCCCACTGCTTGACCAGGGTGGTTTAGCAGTGCATTTTCGACCACTACATCGTTGATCCGAACCGTTTCGCCGATTTCAATATCATTAAACTTCAGGTCTGCACCCATAATTTGTAGCGGGACAGGGAAGTTTGGGTGCAGCATCTGGTCATTTAAGCGCTGCTCCATTGTGGAGCCGTTCGGTGCGATCGCGCCATAAATGTTGAAGCGATTGCCCTTAGCAAAGGCAGGCACAAAAAAGGGAAAGCCCTGGATATGATCCCAGTGGGAGTGAGTGAAGAACATATGTGCGTCGAGTGGCATCTGCGATAGCAGCGATTGCCCCAGGACACGAATGCCTGTCCCTCCATCAAAAATCAGGCGTTCACCGCCTACGCGCATTTCAACACAAGGGGTATTGCCGCCGTAGCGCACTGTCGAAGAGCCTGGACTGGCAATGCTTCCCCGAACGCCCCAGAAGGTGACTGTAAACTGGTTTTCCGTGTTGGACATGGGTGTTTTTTGCAAAATTCAATCAAGCCTCCAGGCTCAGTAATTACCTCAATCACAAAAAGACATAGCCTGGATAAATGTGACATTAAAAACAGTTATTCAACGTACCCTTTAAAGCAGCTTCATAAAAAAGGTGCTCTATGTCAGTGATCGTGATCGCACGATGGACTAAATCTCAGTAATCATGCGGTATTATTTCAGCCATCTAGGCGAAACTCAAGCGTTAGAGCTAGTACGAATCTAATGAGCTTCTAGTTAAAGTACCCGTTCGATCGCGTACACGCACAAAAGTCAGAAGATTTTCTACCAGTATGCTTTTTAGCCGTTTTGATTACCTTGTCTCCGAATAACCTCAGTTTGGAAACGTAAAATTCCAGTTTTTTAGGCTGGCTAGTCCTGTCGCTGCGGTCAGGTTGTACTGCAATGGCGTTATTGTAATGTAGTTGTCGCGAATTGCCTGCACATCAGTGGGGCCTAGCTCGCTCAGGTTTGAGTCCTCGTCCACCTCCTCCAGCAACTCGCCAGCGAGCCAATAATAGGTCTTACCACGTGGGTCAAGCCGCTTCTCAAAAACATCAATATAGCGGCGAATGCCCTGTCGGGTAACTTTGACACCCGCGATCGCTGCCGCTGCGACGGCAGGCACATTCACATTCAGCAGCAGTAGTTCGGGCAGGGGTTGCTTGGCAAGTTGAGCGACTAGGGATTGGGCAAAGGCGGCGGCTGGCTGAAAATCGGACGAGGAAAAACTGGTGAGGCTGAACGCAATACTGGGAATACCCTCAATTACGCCTTCCATTGCGGCTGATACGGTGCCAGAGTACAGCACATCTGTTCCCAGGTTAGACCCGTGATTAATGCCAGACAGTACCAGGTCAGGTGGATGATCTAGCAACGCCCAGAGTGCTAGTTTAACGCAATCTGAAGGAGTACCGGAACATGCCCAGGCTTTGATGCTGGGATGAAAGATAGTCTCGACCATTTCAGCGCGAATGGGCTGGTGTAGGGTCAGCCCGTGCCCAGTTGCCGATCGCTCCCGATCTGGGCACACAACCGTTACATCATGCCCCGCTTCGGCTAAACTGTTCGCCAGAGCACGAATACCCAGAG
>DATNQS010000045.1:0-4751 GCA_036703925.1 Candidatus Sericytochromatia bacterium | reverse complement strand
GGAACGGGTTGCTCGAAATCCTTGAGTACAGCAGTCATCAGACATCCTCGCCAGTTTTCACCTTGATGACACTGTAAAGATGATGATAGAAAATTTCAAGGGCTAATGGGCGAGAAAGTCGTCTATTCGGAGGTTTGTGCCTTGCCGGAGCAATGTACGCGATCGCTCCATGTTTGAAACGTGAAGGGAAACGGAGCAACGAAAGCCAGTTTCGCGTAAAGGCATGGCACTGTCTTAAACTATGCCGGAGGCTATTGCCCTTAAAGCTTGTGAGGTTTACAGGCGATGTCATGCACGAACGATCGCGTGATCGTGCTTCTACGTTCGCCGCACATTCATGCAGCACCAGTCCTGACGTTTCCAGAGAGCCGCGACCACCCAGCCATTTTCTTCAAGAGTATCAGCAACAGGTTTTGCTTGATCGAGCAGAATGCCGCTAAAGATGCCCCAGGTATGTGGATGGACGATCGCGGTCATCTGCGGAATCAGGTCAATAATTACTTCGGCGAGAATATTGCAGACAATGCCGTCTACAGGTACGTTGATGAGTTCGGCAACGCGATCGACACTGCCTTCTTCGATCAATAAACGTTCTGCTCCAATCCCGTTGAGATCGCGGCTCTCCCGTGCGGCTTTTACCGCGAGTGGATCGGTATCTACGGCGTAACCTTGCTTTGCACCCAACAGCATGGCACCGATCGACAAAATGCCAGAGCCACAGCCAATATCGGTAATGACTAAATCTTTGACATCGCCGCCCAGTCGCATTTCGAGCGATTCCAAACAAAGCTGCGTGGTAGCATGATCCCCAGTGCCAAAGGCAACCCCTGGCTCAAGTTTCAGAACGATGCGATCAGACTGCTCTGGCGCGGGCAACCAGGCAGGATTAATGAGGAAGCGATCGCCAATTTTTTGCGGTTGCCAATGCTCTTTCCAGGTGCTTGACCAATCTTCTTCGTCAATGAGATCCCACTGTACTGCTGGAATGGGCAACCCAATGCACAGCGCGTCTTGCCGCAGCGCCAGGGCTAAGGCTGCCAGATCAAGAAGCTGCGCTTGCTCCTGTGGCAAATAAGCACCAATCAGACAGGAATGCCCCTTCACTTCGCTAGACGATCCGCGACAGCCAAACAGCTCTAGCCGCCAAAAGATTGTTTCTTCCAGGTCAGTGTCGCAAAGAATTTGAATGTTCCACCAGCTATTTACCATAGTTTTGAGTTTTAAGTTTTGAGTGTTGAGTTTTAGAAAAAAGCCAGATTTAACTCAAAACTCAAAATTCATCACTCATAACTTTTTATAACGTTACCGTGTAAGCATCCCGAATTCCTGGCACTTTCAAAATCTCAGCCAGAATATCGTCAGGAAGCGGGTCATCAATGCTCAGCACCATCACCGCATCGCCGCGTACGATCTTGCGTCCCACTTGCATACTGGCAATGTTGACATTAAAGCTGCCTAAAAGGGAGCCGATTTTGCCAATGATGCCTGGCATATCGCGGTGCAAGGTAAACAGCATATAGCGGTTCGGCGGCACGTTAACTGGAAACTCATCCACACTGGTAATGCGAATTTCTGAATCGCCCAGCAACGCACCTGTGACAGAATGCTCGCCCAGTGAACCTTTAGCAGAAAGATGGAGTGATCCCGTATAGTCCTTAATTGACGCATCGCGGGTTTCGATGACGCGAATACCACGCTCTTTAGCTTCCAGGCTAGCGTTGACGTAGTTGACACGTTCTTGCAGGGCATGAGACAGCAACCCTTTGAGCGCCGCTACCACGATCGGCTGACTTTGATTGGTTGCCAGTTCCCCTTGCAGGCGCACCGTGAGCGCTTCGACTCGTCCACCTGCCAGTTGCGCGACCAGATTGCCCAGTGTTTCCGCCAGTTGCAAGTAGGGGCGTAGTTGCTCCAGTAAGTCAGGACGTAAGCCGGGAATGTTGACGGCCGAGCGCGCAGGCAAGCCTAGGAGCACATCGCGGATTTGCTCGGCGACATCGATCGCCACATTTACCTGTGCTTCTTCCGTCGAAGCGCCTAAATGGGGTGTCATCACCATTTCCTTACCTAAGGAACGCAACGGTGATTCACCGAGTGGCTCTTGCTCGTACACATCCAGCGCTGCTCCAGCGATTTTGCCCTCTTGTAATGCCTGTGCCAGCGCTGCTTCGTCGATGATGCCACCACGGGCGCAATTGATGATGCGTGCGGTCGGTTTCATGCGGGCGATCGCCGCTGCATTAATTAAATGGGTGGTTTCCGCCGTCTTGGGAATGTGTAGCGTGATGTAGTCTGCCTGTTGCAGCAGCACATCCATTTCAACAATCCGGCAACCTAACTGTTCTGCCCGTTCATGGGAAATGAAGGGATCGTATGCCAGCAGCTTCATGCCCATCGCCCGTGCGACAGTAGCAACGTGGGCACCAATCTTGCCCAGCCCCACGATCCCCAACGTTTTTTTGTAGACTTCAACACCTGTGAAGTGCTTTCGATCCCACTTGTCGGCTTTCACAGACTGGTTTGCAGCAGGAATATAGCGCGACATTGCCATCATCATGGCTAGCGTATGCTCAGCAGCAGCGATCGTGTTTCCTTCCGGCGAATTTACGACCACAATGCCTTTGCGCGTTGCTGCTAACACGTCTACATTGTCAACGCCAACGCCAGCTCGTCCAATAATTTTAAGTTGATTGCCCGCCTCAATGACTGCCTGAGTCACGCGAGTGCCAGAGCGAATCATCAACGCATCGTAGTCAGGAATGATGCGGATCAGGTCATCAGCCGACAAATCCGTTTTTACGTCAACCTGAGCTACCTGGGATAGGATGTCGATCCCCACTTGATCGATTGGGTCAGAAACAAGAACTTTAGGCATAGCAAACAGCCAGGATTAGACGCAGAGCGCTCTAGAACAACAGGTACTTTTGGTCTTAGCCACCACCGCAAAAGACTCGGTAAGAAGGAAGAAGAAGATATTCACCTTACTCACTTAAGATGAAGATGGCTAACTAACAGACCATCTAGAGTACGCCATTTTGAGGCTTGCTTTGCTGAAACCGCTTGATTTTTTTAATTCGATCGTGGAAGCCGTTAGTGGTCAGCCATTACTATGTTCAGCTTAATTGTGTCCGTTTACTTACTCTCATGAATTATCTCGTTGCCGTTTTGAGCGATCGCATTAAGGCAGAAGAGGCTTACTCAGCCCTAGAAAGCCAGGGTTTACCGATGACCAAGATCGCCATTTTGGGTAAGGGCTATAAAAGTGCTGATGAATATGGGTTGCTTGACCCCAATGAGCAGGCAAGCAAGCAAGTGAAGCTACTAGCAATTTGGCTCGTGCCTTTTGGCTTTGCTGCTGGCTATGTTTTTAACCTCATTACCAAAATTGATACCTTTCCGTGGGCGGGAGACTTTGGTAGCCACGTCATTGGTGGCTTGCTTGGTGCGGCATCAGGTGGGTTGGGAAGCATTTTTGTGGGTGGCGGTGTTGGGTTGATCTCAGGTAGTGGAGACGCCCTGCCCTACCGCAATCGCCTCAATGCCGGAAAATACCTGCTTGTGGTCAAAGGTTCAGAAGCCCTTACCCGTCAGGCAACCACCATTCTGCGGCAGTATGATCCTGAAAGCATACAAGGCTATGTCGATACATCAGACTCATGAGCGATCGCGTAGCGACTACTTCATGACCATCCTATTACTAAGGTGATGTGCGCTAATTTGCCCTCATCCTTTGCTTCAATAAATTTGGGCTAGACTTTTCTTCGCAAGCAAAGGGCAGTGATCGAAAAGACAATAGCTGCTGTTTTGACTCGTGCATTAAGTCAGAACAGCAGCTATGGAAGGAGATTATTGATTAACGATGATTAATTACTCAAACTAATCAGGAAACGAAAGCATTCAACAGGCTTACAGTAGACCCCAGAAATGTAGAACACCTTGACCAGAGTAGAGTTCAATCAATAGAACAGCAGAGAAGCCGATCATTGCAAAACGACCATTCCACAATTCAGCTTGAGGAGTAAAGCCAAATCTCCAGGCATTACGGTCTGATTCAACGATGGGAGTAGTAGTGGTCACTTTTGTTGCGTTAGCCATGGTTATTGCTCCAATTACTTCAGATTGACAAAGGTTACGGATCAACGAACTAGAGCTATCAGGGGAAGTGGAAAACCACTAGTGAAGCTTCGTTAAACTCTGTAAACTAATATAACGAAAGATTTCAAAAATGGCTAGTAATCGTTCATAGATCTTTCCAAAGAGACAGGAATATGTATGGGAAGTGAGATAAAGTTTTCTGCTTCAGCTTCCCTGCCTCTTTACTTCCAACTAAAGAGCAGCCAAATGCCAATGAGAGCTATCAGTACGCCAACGATCGCTCGTGGGCTAACTTTTTCGCCGATGGCGATCGCAAAGGGAATGACGAACAGAGGGCTGGTGGCGTTGAGTGCCTGAGCAATGCCAGCCGCCGTATATTTCAGCGAAATTTGTTGGAGCCAAATCGCTAGATAGGTACTGGCAAAAGCGGTTCCCGTGAGAATGAGCAGGAAGCGAGGCGATCGGAGTAGCTTCCAGTCTTGATTCGATGTCTGAGCAGACCGTTGCTGCATCAGTAGCCAGAGTAACAGCACCAAGCCGCCTGCCACTAAACGAATGAACCCACTCCACAGTGGGTCGATCGTGGTGCCTGCCAGAGCCGCTCTCGATAGTACTGCACCACTTGCTTGACCCAGGGCTGCCAGCAAGCCAAACCC
>DATNQS010000044.1:0-3467 GCA_036703925.1 Candidatus Sericytochromatia bacterium | reverse complement strand
TGGCAGGGACCGCATTGCGGGGAGGCGTACTTGACCATGATCAGGCGATCGCTGGCGTGATACAGCTTACGCAGTGCATAGCCTCCTTCGTGCCGGGTATGCTCTACGCTGAATTCGGTTTCTTGCTCGGCTTCAGTTTTCTTGGCAGTGGGTTCTGCGGCTGGCTTCTCAGAATCAGTCTGGTGAAACTCCTGAATCAGATTATTGACAGACAACCACCGTTCTGCCAACATCGCCGCCTGACAGCCCGTGCCCGCTGCTGTAATTGCCTGACGAAACTCGTGATCTTGCACATCGCCTGCGGTAAACACACCTTCGAGGCTAGTTTCAACCGAACCGGGCTTGGTGACGATATAGCCCACATCATCCAGTTCTAGCTGACCTTTGAAGAGGGATGTGTTGGGAGTATGCCCGATCGCATAAAACAGCCCCTTCACGTGCAGTTCGCTCTCTTCGCCCGTCTTGGTGTCTTTCAGCTTGATCCCTTTCATATGGTCGGCTTCACCAAACACATCCACAATGTCAGTGTTCCAGTGGATGGTTATTTTCGGGTTGTTTAATACACGATCTTGCATCGCTTTGCTGGCGCGCATCTTTTCGGTTCGCACTAGCATATGCACATGAGAGCCGTACTTCGTCAGATAAATTGATTCCTCGGCTGCTGAGTCGCCGCCACCCACAACTGCCAGTTCTGCCGATCGAAAAATGGGGGTAGCGCCATCACAAATCGCGCAGGCAGAAATACCGCGACTCCAAAATTGGTTTTCGTACGGTAGTCCTAGTCGCTTTGCCGTTGCTCCTGTCGCAATCACAATGCTGTGGGCAAAGACTTCGCGTTCATCCGATCGCACCACAAAGGGACGTTGGCTCAAATCAACCGATGTGACATCTTCAGTCACTAACTCTGCACCCCAGCGAATCGCTTGTGCTTTCATCCGATCCATCAGCTGCGGTCCGGTGATGCCCTCTGGGAACCCAGGAAAGTTTTCAACTTCGGTGGTTGTCATGAGCTGCCCACCCGGCAAACCGCCCGCCTGATAGCCCTCAAACATAAATGGCTTGAGGTTAGCGCGAGCTGCATAAATAGCTGCCGTATATCCGGCTGGACCGGAGCCGATAATCACTACATTTTCAATGGTTGGAGTGGTCATTGCCCTATACAAACTCATAACGACTACGCTTAGTATAAGCCATTTAGCCCCTGATGCAACCCTTCTGTCAGACACAGCCATAACAGCCGGGTTTCCTTTAGGATTAAAAGTGTTCACGGCAAGGAAACAGAACTTGTGACAGAGTCTCACGAAAACAAGGTGGCGATGGTGTCGGACATACCGCTGCCCCTGGCGCGGACTCCCCTTTTTGATGTTGGGATGAGCCTCAAGGCGCGCATGACTGAGTTTTCTGGTTGGGAAATGCCCGTGCAGTACAGCGGCATTACCCACGAGCATCAGGCAGTGCGATCGTCGGCTGGGATGTTTGATATTTCGCACATGGGCAAGTTTTTGCTGACGGGCGATGGCTTGGTAGACCAAATACAACGACTGGTGCCCTCTGACCTGAGCCGTTTACAGCCTGGTCAGGCACAATATACAGTGCTGCTCAATTCCCAGGCAGGCATTGTCGATGACCTGATTTTTTACTATCAGGGGTTGGATGCAGCGGGTCAACAGCGTTGGTTTGCGATCGTCAATGCCTCCACGATGCTGAAGGACAAAACCTGGATGCTGGAACAGCTTGATCAGAGTCGGCTGACGTTTCAGGATCGTTCCACAACGCACGTGCTGCTAGCAGTGCAGGGACCGGATGCCGTGAAGCACTTGCAACCCTTTGTGCAGGCTGATCTAGCCCCAGTGCCAGCTTTTGGTCATTTGGAGAGCAACGTCTTAGGACAACCCGGCTTTCTGGCGCGAACAGGCTATACGGGCGAGGACGGCTTTGAAGTCATGGTCGAGCCGTCGGTAGGGGTAGAGCTATGGCGATCGCTGCTTAATGCAGGCGTGACCCCATGCGGGTTAGGCGCTCGCGATACCTTGCGTCTGGAAGCTGCAATGGCGCTCTATGGTCAGGATATTGATGACACGACGACACCGCTTGAAGCTGGTTTGGGCTGGCTGGTACATCTGGACAAAGGGGACTTCATTGGGCGATCGGTGCTGGAGCAGCAAAAGCAATCAGGCGTACAGCGACGGCTCGTTGGGCTACAAATGCAGGGGCGCAACATTGCTCGTCATGGCTACCGAGTGTTCCACGATGGTCAGCCTGTCGGTGAGGTAACGAGTGGCACCCAGTCTCCGACCTTGGGTCACGCGATCGCGCTTGCTTACGTGCCCACATCTCTGAGTAAACCAGGTCAGGCGATCAACGTAGAAATTCGCGGTAAACTTTATCCGGCTGTAGTGGTCAAAAAACCGTTCTACCGCCGCTTGCGATAGCTGTCAGGCAAAATTGCTTTAAGGAGACGACATGACTTTTGACTATCCCGGTGATTTGAAGTACCTGGATTCGCACGAATATGCCCGTTTGGAGGGGGAGATTGCGACGATCGGCATTAGTGCTTTTGCCATTGATCAACTAGGCGACATCGTGTTCTTAGAGCTGCCAGAGATGGGAGACGCACTCACAAAAGGTGAAAAATTTGGCACGGTCGAATCAGTCAAAGCGGTAGAAGACCTCAACTCTCCTGTTACCGGCACCGTGATTGAAATCAACGCACCACTGCTTGAAGCGCCAGAGCAGCTAGCCGACGATCCCTATGGCGAGGGGTGGCTGCTGAAGGTGAGAGTAAACGATCCAGGTGATGTGGATGATGCACTCTCGGCAGATGAGTATCGTCAGCAGGTTGAAGGCGAGTGAGGGATAAAGGATAAGGGATGAAGGATGAAGGCTAAACGTTTTGAGTTAAAAAGGAGCGAACGATGAGGGGGGAGGAGCGTTTGAGTTAGCTCTGCTGACTGAATCTGACCTCTTAGCCTTTCACTTGCCTTATTCCCCCCTTCGGACTCACTGTTTTTACCTTTTACTCTGTCTCCCAGCGCTTTTTGCTCAGATATTGCAGAATATGAAAGTAGTCTGCCGTAGTGTGTAGCATTGCTAACTGCACCCGATCGAGTGCTACCTTGTTCGCTAACATCATAATGCTAGAGCCGTCTATGTTAGAGCCTTCTCCGTCCCAACCCAGTGCGAGTGAACGCCAACCGGAGGGCAAGGGCACCGATCCGAAAACGGTCAGCGGCTCTACCCTTCAGCCCTCATCCTTCAGCCCACCGCAAAGCGGAAGCAAGCTACAGCCCTCACTCAACCCCCTCAGTTACACTGATTCGTTTGCCGATCGCCACATTGGTCCGCGTGACAGTGATATCGACCAGATGCTAGGCGCAATCGGCTTTAACAGTCTTGAAGCCTTGATGGATGCAGCCATCCCCCGTGCCATTCGGCTACGGAAACCACTGCGTCTAGAAGCTGGCAAA
>DATNQS010000043.1:0-6157 GCA_036703925.1 Candidatus Sericytochromatia bacterium | reverse complement strand
AGGGTTCTCATCGTGCCATTATAGGGCTGCTGTTACACCGAATTCAGGCGCAATTAACAATAATTCAAACTCCCTCGACTGCGGCTGCAAATGAGCTTGAGAATCTGAGCCGAGCGAAAAAGTCAAGCAATACGGCGATTGTGTTCACGAAACTCAACAATCAGAAAACTTTAGTGATAAAGCGTGGGATCACCCTTCAAAAGCGAGACAAAGATTGCACGCTCACTATATAGAGCTGAATTGATTTGGTTCGTTCAGCTCTACTCTGCAAATTGGATCAACTGCTTCATTGATTGCCAACCTTTTTGCATTACGGCTCTTTCTGTTAGCGTTGCAACGTTTCCTTAAGCTCTGCTAAAAGCCCAGGCTTGGGCAATGTTTGCAAGCAATACTTCATTGCATTGACTTCTGTCTCTCGACGTTAGGTTCGTGTAGTCAAACCAATCACTCCCTTTGAGGGCGATGAAACTTTGCAGGGACGGTCTGGTCTTTTCCGCTATAGTTCCCTATGGGCAGCTTTGAGGAGTGGATTCTGTGTTGAGAATGAAGCGCTGGCAGACCGTTGCCAAAGTTATGTTTGCATTCGTGTTGATCGCCGTCTTAATGGCAAGCGGGAGAAGCATTGATAAGGCGTATGCCGCTCTTTGGGGACGATCGCGCACGCCAGAAACCACTCCAACGACTATCAAGGCAACAGGGAAAATTGCGGAAGCTTCACCACCGATCGCCCTACAGGAGCTGAGACAAGCATTAGATGACTATCAGCCCCAGGTCACGTTCATCAGCCCACGCCCAAACGAAGTACTGTCCGACAACACTGTTTCTGTTCGTTTCCTTGTTAAAGATTTGCCCATCTTTAAGGATGAAACCTTCGGCTTAGGCCCGCATCTGCACGTGCTGCTGGACAATCGCGGCTACCAGGCAGTGTACGATACCAGCCAACCGCTCATCTTTGACAATCTGGAGCCTGGAACCCATACCATCCGAGCGTTTGCCTCTCGTCCCTGGCACGAAAGCTTTAAAAACGACGGTGCCTTCGTACAAACGACCTTTCATGTTTTTACCAAAACGCAGGACAACAGCCCAAACCCTGCCTTACCGCTGCTGACTTACAGCCGACCGCAGGGAAGCTACGGTGCAGAACCCATTTTGCTGGACTTTTACCTGACGAATGCGCCCCTCCATTTAGTTGCTCAGGCAGATGCAACAGATGATATTGCCGATTGGCGGATTCGCTGCACGGTGAATGGAGACAGCTTTGTGATCGATCGCTGGCAACCGCTGTATCTCAAAGGCTTTAAGCCTGGTAAGAACTGGGTACAGCTTGAATATTTGGATGATAAAGGCAACCCGGTGCCAAACGTGTTTAACAATACAGTACGCCTGGTGGATTACCAACCGAATGGTGATGATCCCCTGTCTAAGTTAGTGAGTGGGGAACTATCTGCCGCCGAAGTGCGTGGCATTGTTGACCCCAACTACATTCCGCCAGCGATCGACCCAGAACCCCTTCAAGAACCGACTCCAGCATTGCCGCCAGAATCAGTGCCAGAACCAGCTCCAGAGCTAACGCCAGAGCCACCGCTGGAGCCAACCTTAGGACCCCTTCCAGAACCGGAACCAACCCCATCCCCCCTAGAGGTTCCATCACTAGAGCCATCGCCAAATCTAGAGCCGTCCGATCGCCCCAGTCCGATCGTCCCACCACTCCCAACCCCAGAACCATCCAGCGATCCTAGCCCGGAGCTAACGCCAACACCATTAGAACCGATCACTCCGACAGAGGCAGCCGAAAGGCAGGACACGATCGCCCCTCCAGCCTTATCACCAGAACGTCTGCCAGAGGCTGAGACTGAGGTGAGCGCCCCAGCCATCCAGCCAATCTCACCAGACAACACGATCCTCTCGCCAGTCGAACCTTTAAGTGGGCAGGAACGGCTGCGGCAAGTACAGCAGCAACTCAGCCGCTATCTGCCGCAGCAGCGTAAGGCGATCGCACCCCCTGCCCCTGTATTGCCAAGCACTGAATTGCCAAGCACTGAACCAAACCCAATGCCCAGCGTTGCTGTCCCAGACCCGTTACCGCCAACGCTGCCAGAAATCATTGACGCTAATCCATCAGACGCACCCAATACGATCGCACCTGCACCATCTTTGTTAAAATAGTACCAACGTACTTGTTAAGCAAATAGGAAACAGGTAGACTCTATTCGCACGCTACTTTTTGGCGTATGCACAGATGAAATGATTTGCGGTAGCCTGAAAGTCAGGACTACTGTGAATCGGAGGCACTGAGCTTGCTTGCGGTGCGTCTGTTTATAACTCGATTATGCAATGGACGATCGCGTGATGAACGAGCGTGCAAACCCTGGGCGATCGTTCATAAATAAGTCACCTGGGATGCCGTTCTCAGCAGAGCAAACACATAGCATCGCTTCACAATCATTTTTCTAAGGTCAACGGCTTGTCTCAGCTACTCCTCACTCTTTTGCAGCAGTGCCATCACCTGGTCAATAAAGGCTCGGTAATCCACCACGGGTTTAGAAATATAGCCATCAGCACCGCTTTGTTGAAGCGAGTTCTCTCTATCGCCAATCATGGCGTGCGCCGTCACCAAGATAATCGGTACAGAAGCCGTGATAGGGTCGCTTTTCAGCAGTTGAGTCAGCCTAATGCCATCCACAGCTCTACCCTGATACAAGCTATGCGACAGCGACACGTCCATCAGCACCAGATCTGCCTGCCCCGCTTTGACAATTTCTACCACCTCATCCGCATCTTCGGTATGCGTCACTGCCAGACCACCCAGCTTAGTCAAATAGCGCGAAAACACACGCACATTGCCCATGTCATCTTCAACCAGCAAAACAGTTTTTGTCATTGGTTCCTACTCGGTAGGCAACAGCGCCACAATCTGATCCACAAACGCCTGATGATCCACAACGGGCTTGGAAATGTAGGCATCGGCACCACTTTGCTTCAAAAAGCTTTCGCGATCGCCCTCCATCGCGTGCGCTGTCACCAAAATAATGGGCAACTTCGCAGTCGTAGGATCAGCTTTCAACATTTGAGTAATCTTAATGCCATCCACCGCTTTGCCCAGATAAACACTGCGCGACAGCGATACATCCATCAAAATAATATCGGCTTCGTGGGCATGGGCGATCTGCATGACTTCTTCCACATTCTCAGTGTGTTTGACAGTCAAACCACCGCGCTTCGTCAAAATCTTAGAAAATACCCGTGCGTTAATCAGATCGTCTTCGACAATCAGAACGGTTCTCATTATATTTGCCTCGGAACGTGACCCAGATGAAGCAGCTTCGTAATTCGCGTCGATTTTACTGTGAAATGGACACAGGGACGTTGGGGCGTGACCCCATCGTAAGCGTCGCTTGCTGCAAACACCAGAAAAATTTATGAAATCAACGCTGAAGGAACGACGCTCATGGCTGTAATTACCACTGCCCTGCACACAGAGATGCAGCAGTCCTATCTGGAATATGCCATGAGCGTCATTGTGGGACGCGCTCTGCCCGATGTACGCGATGGCTTAAAGCCAGTACATCGACGGATTTTGTATGCCATGCACGAATTGGGCTTGACCCCCGATCGCCCCTATCGTAAATGCGCCCGCGTTGTCGGGGATGTGCTCGGTAAGTACCACCCTCATGGCGATCAGGCAGTGTACGATGCCCTGGTGCGGCTGGTACAGGATTTTTCGAGCCGCTACCCGTTGTTAGGTGGGCATGGCAATTTTGGCTCGGTGGACAACGATCCTCCTGCTGCCATGCGGTATACCGAAACCCGACTGGCACCGATCGGCAACGAAGCCCTACTGACAGAAATTGGCGAGGCAACCGTTGACTTTGTTGGCAACTTTGACAATTCTCAACAGGAACCAACCGTACTGCCTGCCCAACTGCCGATCTTGTTGCTAAATGGCAGTTCGGGCATCGCGGTTGGGATGGCGACCAACATTCCGCCTCACAACCTGGGGGAAATCGTCGATGGGTTAGTGGCGCTAATTGATCACCCCGATCTACCAAATGCCAAGCTCTTCGAACTAATCCCTGGACCCGACTTCCCGACAGGGGGCGAAATTATTGGCATTGAAGGCATTCAGGAGGCATACGCCACGGGCAAAGGTAGCATTTCCGTGCGGGGTGTGGCGCAGGTGGAGGAACTCCAGATTGGGCGCGGACGACACCGACGCACAGCCCTGATTGTCACCGAACTGCCGTATCAGGTGAACAAAGCTGCCTGGATTGAAAAGATGGCAGAGCTAGTCAATCAGGGACGGTTGGAAGGCATTGCTGATCTGCGTGACGAGAGCGATCGCGAAGGCATTCGGGTTGTCATTGAGCTACGGCGGGATGTGAGTCCCCAAAAAATTCTCAACAATCTCTACCGTCAGACCGCCTTACAGTCAAACTTTGGCACCATTATGCTGGCACTTGCCGATGGGCAACCTCGCCAGATGCCACTGCGGGAACTACTCCAGCAGTTTTTGGGCTTTCGAGAAGATACGCTCACCCGTCGTTATCGTCATGAATTGAGTCAGGCAGAAACGCGCCTTCACATTGTGGAAGGGCTTTTGCTGGCACTGACCAATCTGGATGCGGTGATCGACATTCTGCGAAACGCCCCTGATGGCAGCACTGCCAAAATGCAGTTTCAAGAACGGCTTGACCTGAGCGATCGCCAAGCCGATGCTATTCTCTCGATGCCGCTGCGACGGTTAATTGGCACCGAGCGGCAAAGCCTGCAAACCGAATTTGACGAGTTGACTGCCCGGATGCGAGAACTCCAACGCTTATTGGGCGATCGGCGCGAACTACTCAAGGTACTGAAAAAAGATCTGCGCTCGTTGAAGAAAAAATATGCTGATCCACGACGCACCAGAATTATTGCGGGGAAGAGCCAGGAGGCAACGACCAACGGTCAGCGGGCTTCTTCGGAGAAGCAAGCGACAGCAGCCAAGAGCCAGCAGTTAGAGCTTGGCGAACAGCTGACGATCGACAGTTCCCCCCTCCATACTGATACGCCCTCCCATGAAGCCGACGTTGAAGAAACAGTCGTTGAACTTACCCAGCGTGGTTACATTCGCCGCATTACCCCCAAAGCCTTTCAACGTAGCCAGCAAAAAGCAGTAGACAAACCAACGCAGGTATTAGACGAAAGCGATGATTTTGTTGCCCAAACGGAGTTTGCGATAACCAGACAAACGTTAGTGGTACTGACTCGCAGCGGCAAGGCATATCCTCTCAGCATCAGCGATATACCGCAAGTATCGGGCAAGTCGCGGGGAGTACCCTTAGTCACATTGCTCCCACCCTCGGCGCAGAGTGATCCTGCCTCTGTCATTGGCTGTTTTGTGATGCCTGAGACGCTAGACGACACGGCTCTCTTGCTAGTGACGCAGCAGGGACGCATCAAACGGTTGCCTTTGACGGAACTGAGTGAGTTAACAGGACGAGGACTCACCGTGCTGAAGCTAAAGACAGACGACCAGCTAGCCTACATCAGTTTGACAGAGGTAGGTGATCAGCTAGTGCTGGCAACGGCAGGTGGGCGCTTACTGCGGCTGGTCATCAATGATGAACAACTGCCGTTACTAAGCCGAGTTGCACAGGGCAATCTTGCTATTCGCCTGCGGAAACAAGAAAAGCTGGTTGGTTATACGCTCATTTACCAGGGTGACGATCTGCTACTACTGTCCGAGCAGGGCAATGCCAAGCGACTGGCGATCGGCACACTCCGTCTCTCCACGGTTGGCGATCTGGGTACACAATCCGTTCGCTTTACCAACAAGACTGATGCACTGGCTGGCATGGTAGCAGTGGCCCCCGATACTGTCGCTACGCTACTAACCAGCACGCATCGCATGGCGCGGCTAGTTGGCAGTGAAGTGCCTTTAAAGGGGCGCGATGAACCGGGCGATCGCCTCTTGCAACTTGACCCAGACGAGCGCGTTACCAGCCTGACAATCCCCAAACTACCCCTCTCAACGTTGGAGGAAGACATTGTAGAACTGTAGTGAGCAATCAGCTTTGGGATACGCTCGCCTTTCCAACCGTGTCTTGTAGTTTCTAGAGTTGGGTGTGGGGTAGCAGGTGCCAGGTATATTTTGTCTGGGTAACAGCCGCTATGTCAG
>DATNQS010000042.1:0-4194 GCA_036703925.1 Candidatus Sericytochromatia bacterium | reverse complement strand
GCAACAGCAACGACTCGGCGATCGCCTGTCCAAACTGCGGCTCGATCGCAAGCTTCAGCAAGAGCGACAACGGCTTGATTGGATGCGTAAACGCTTGATGCAAGGTAGTGCGTTGCAAATCCAACAGGCAAACCAGCATTGTCAATCGCTCCAGCAAAAACTAGCTACGCTCGACCCAGCAGCCGTCCTCAAACGTGGTTATGCGGTAGTACGGGCAAATGGCACGATCGTCCGTACTGCTGAGGCAGTGGCACCCGGACAAACACTCAACCTTCAGCTCGGTCAGGGACAAGTGACGGTTCAGGTGACAGCAGTCTTACCACAAGCGTCAGAAAACGAGTAAAAGCCCTTACGTGTAAATATACTAATGTTGTAGACTCTGCTCTAACTTATTGTGACCACTCCTAGAGACCCTGCTGAAACCTATATGCCTCGTCAAATTGATGGCGATCGCCTACCAGCTACAAACTCGTCATTGGCAAACTGGAACTACGAAGAAACGGTGAGGCAGATCGAAGCAATTATGGTGCAGATTGAATCTGGCGAGCTAGATCTGGCAGATGTTTTCGACCAATTCGCCGTTGCTGTAAAGCACTTGCGCCAGTGTGATGAATTCTTGGGTCAACGTCAGCAACAAATGGATCTGCTAATCGAAATGTTGCCGACCCATCGAAGTGAGAAGCAGGAAGCCAGCGCGGACGATTAAAGATGAGAAAATTCAGCCAAACGGCTGAAATATACTGCGTCATGAAAGTCAACATTTTCTCTGTAGACCCGCTACAGCAAGAGTTTAAAGTTTAAGCAATGCTTTCATTAACGCTTTTGGCAATCATGGCCAGGTTCACAACGTATCAAGTGTTGCTACTGTCCCACAAACGAATTTGACCCATTAAAAGCGTGCGGTATTGGACGGGGGCAGTTCGCCAAGAATGGTAAAGCGGACGTGGTTAATTGCTAGCTCCCCGATCGACACATCAACACCATCATCTTGAGTAGCCATGGTTTCAAACGGAATGCCCTTGCCAATTTCGGCATGATACCAGGGCAAACCCATAAAAAATCGGGTTGGATAGGGACCGCGTTCAACGACATCATCCGGGTTCGACTCCATGGGTAGCCAACCATAGCCCGGCACATAAAACTCAATCCAGACGTGGTTGTAGTCAGGCTCTAGGGGGACATGATGCTGATCTGCTTTTGCAGGACATTTATAGCGTCCCACAGTACGACAGGCAATGCCATTAAGCCGTGCCAGTGCTAGCAGCACACCAACATATTCGCCACAGGAGCCAACGCCCCGTTCCCACACGACATCCGGTGCATCAATGTGGGGTGTGAGGCTATAAGAAAGGCGATCGTACACATAGTTGCGAATTTTCAAGATTTTTCGCAGCAGGTTTGTTTCAGTACCAATCGCCTCTTTTGCGGCTTGCTGAATCACGGGCGTATCCATTGCCAGTTCATCGTCATCCACTAAGTAGCGAGTGTGAAACTCAGATGGTAGCGGCGGAACGGTATCCACATCATCTGGTGTCAAGGCATACTTAATGCCGCGCACCTCTAGCAAAGCTTTCCAGCCAAAAATCTGCCGTTCATGAGATTGCAGCGTGTCGAATTGAAAGACTGCTACACGCTGTCCATCTTGTATCTCTTCGGTAAACGGCAGACCGATCGGCTCGATCCGCAGAATTTTTTGCCGATGGGTTTCAGTAGGTAGCGCGATCCGCCATTCCAGCTTGTGGATTTCAACCTCTTCCAGGGGTTGCAGTTCCTCAGCGTAGGACATTTCAACCAGGTAGCCGTTAGAAAGTGTGTAACGATCTTGAGGATTGTGCTGGATATAAAGCGGATGGATAAAGGTGCGATCGCGAAACGTCAGTTCTAGAGGCTCTTCTAGATTATTCGGATTATCGCGAATGTAGGGTTCTTCACCGGCATAAGACACATAGAGAATGTCGTGCTCACTCTCGGAATGCGGATAGAATGCTAGCCCTGTAGGAAACTCAAAGGGTGTCAGTACGCAAAACTGCTGCTCTCCAGTCGCACGATCGAGGCAATAGACCGTTTGCTCTAGGCGGTCGCAAACCCAAAGCTCTTCGCCCCGCACGGTCAAGTTTTCAGCCCCTACCCCTGGCATAGGAAAACGCGTAATTAACCGACGCGACTGGCGCTCAAAAATTGAGATATAGCCCTCTTTCTGGCTCGAAACATAAACCGTAGACTCCCACACCGCCACACCATCCACCTCATAGGGCATGGTGATAAAGAGCTGTGGCTCAAGCTTATCCAGACTGCAAACGTAGACATTCTCTTCACGAGCAAACCAGATACTCGTTTGCCAAACAGCAAGCCCAGTTGCCCCGACAAAGTCATCAACCTGGCACGAGTTGACCATCGTCGCGTTGTCTGTCGCCGGATCAACCTTAAGCAGATAACCCCGGATGGAATCTAGCACAAGGAGGGCACTGTCCATTACAGCGACACCCTGAAGGGCATAAGCTCCTAAGGGTCGCACCGTCCGAGACCAAGCGTCTTGTCTAGAAAGGGGTGAGGGGATCGGAACAGAGGGCTGAACTACCGACTGTGCGTGGCTAGTTTGCATAGTTGCAGGTTGTATTTACCATAAGACGGACTACCGCTACCGTGGTCTACCTTGTTTAGAAAACAAACAAAGAGAAGCAACAGCGAACAGAGACAATTAGACGAATAATCGGTAACAATGCTATGTCCCAATCATAAACACTATCTGCATCCAGACAGCTTCACAAGGGAATTATCGGTGATCAGTGACCCGTTTAGGCTTTTTAGTGTCAATTACTAGCGGCAATAGTCCACAACAGTTGCTGGACCCCTCTCACAGCAAGTCAGACAGGGCAAAAGAGACATACTCTTTTACCTTGCCTGAGTTTTAATTAAACTATATGAACCACTGGACATCAGTGCTTAACCGCCATATCCAGCTTGACGCACCATGTCAGAAATTTCCTCAGCATCCTTGACGTGATGCAACGCTTTTTGAGTGCCATCCGGCTCGTCAACCACAAAGTACGTCGGGACAACGATATGATCACCCGTGATGTCAGGCGCATCAACAGCAACCTGCTGCGCCTTTTCCTCTAAGGTTTTGGATTCATCAATGCGATCGCCCGGATTCACTGTTAGTGGCGCTTCGCTTTTATCTAGTATCTCTTGCTGTGCCCGTTTTTGAGCAGGATCAACTTCTTCAGGAGTCATCGGCTGGTTAATGCCTGTATCGTTATCGTTCACCTTAGAGTCGTTATTCATGGCGTAACCTCTTGTACCTACTCCGTCAACAGTAGAATTAAAGCGAGTGATGCTCATCCTGCTAACGGAGAAACACTGCCTATTTCGGAGGAGGTAAATCTGGATTGTGAGTCGTGAAGCCTGGTGATAAAAAGCCAGTCACTTCGTCCATCTATCTGTTTTGTTGTGCCTGAGGGGCAGAGATCGCGTTTGGCTGACGAGAGTGGCTCATTGAGTTGGTATACGCTGCCCAATAGCCCTTGCAAACGCTGAATTGTTAACACGGTAGAGAGAAATCGAGACAACGGTCTATCTTTGAATCAGGGCTTTGTTCAAAAGAAAGGTGTCAGCATGGACTTGTTAGAGTATCAAGCAAAGGAATTGTTTCGCGAGATGGGTATCCCAGTACTGCCCTCTCAGCGTATCGATCGCCCTAAAGATCTCAAAGGTCTGACGATTCCTTATCCAGTAGTGCTGAAGTCGCAGGTCTATATTGGTGGGCGTGGGCGAGTTGGCGGCGTGCGTTTTGTAGAAAACACGATCGATGCTGTCGCTGCCGCGCAGACTATTTTCAACCTGCCGATTATGGGCGAGTACCCAAAGGTGCTGCTAGCAGAAGCGAAGTATGATTCGGAGCGCGAGTTTTATCTGGCGGTTGTCTTAAACCGATCGATTTGTCGTCCGGTCTTGTTAGGTTCTCAGCAAGGTGGCATTGACGTACAGACAGCGCTCGAGCAAATGCAGCATATTGTTGTTGATCAGGAGTTTTCGCCCTTCTATGCCCGTCGCTTAGCGCTCAAGATGGGCTTGCAGGGAGCACTCATTGAATCAGTGAGCGCCATGCTCGAAAAAATGTATCGGCTTTTTGTGCAACATGACTTAGATCTAGTAGAGATTAATCCGCTTGGTGTGACAGCAACTGGTGATGTG
>DATNQS010000041.1:0-5358 GCA_036703925.1 Candidatus Sericytochromatia bacterium | reverse complement strand
CGGAGCGATCGCGGGCACCCTGGGCATTTTTTTGCCAGCTTTTTTGCTCGTTTGGTTGGTGAATCCGTTTGTGCCAAAGTTGCGTCAATCAGGCTGGGCAAGTGGCTTTCTGGATGGGGTGAATGCTGCCTCTCTTGGACTTATGGCAGGGGTTACTTATACCCTGGGACAAACTGCCTTAATTGATTGGCTGACTGTCGTTTTGGCAATATCGAGCACGATCACGGTTTTCCGCTTTAGGGTTAATTCCGCCTGGTTAG
Source organism: Candidatus Sericytochromatia bacterium (assembly GCA_036703925.1). Classification (GTDB taxonomy): domain Bacteria; phylum Cyanobacteriota; class Cyanobacteriia; order Leptolyngbyales; family Leptolyngbyaceae; genus Stenomitos. Next base: position 5,098 of record DATNQS010000041.1, on the reverse strand, counting down.
TGTTGGCAGGTGGCGCGATCGGTCTTGCAGCCTACCTTTTGGGTGCTGCTAGTTAAAAATGTCTTTCTTGCTGATCGGAAGCGTGCGATCGCTCAGATTCAGGCTGCTTTCAGGTTGCTGATCGCTCACTCTGCTACTAAATCGCCACATTCAGGTAAACCCATCACACGACGATAATGCGCTTCGACGGTGTGGATCGTTTGGTAGTGGGGCTTGCTGACGGTCTGACTGTTAAAGACCGTTTGTGCAAAATCGTTAGCATTGACCGTTTGCAAGGTGCCATTAGCTACCACACGCTGACCCCGCACCCAAACGCTATCAACCACGCCGTTTGGTCTACCGAGGATGAGTAGCTTGACCGGATCGGTGCGCGGCAGTAGGGACAGGTTTTTGAGGTCGTATAGTACCAGGTCAGCCTGCTTACCCACGGTGAGGGAGCCAGCCTGGTCTGCTAAATTGACTCCTGTGAAACCGCCGATCGCAGCCATTTCAACAGCTTTGTGGGGTGTAATCCAGTGCTTGTAATCTGGATCGGTGACGTTATGGAGCAGGGAACCAAGCTTGATCGCTTCGAGCAAATCTTGACCATCATTGCTGGCGGCTCCATCGCAGCCAAACGTGACGTTGACTCCCGCTTGCAGATACTTCAGCACGGGCGCAATGCCGCTGCCCAGACGCAGGTTGCTGAGGGCATTGTGTACAACGGTTGACTTGGTTTCTGCCAGGATTGCTATATCTGAGTCTTCTAGCCAAATCGAATGGGCAAGCGACGTGCGGTGATCCAAAAAGCCAAGTTGCTGGAGATGTTTAACGCCACTGCCACCGTAGCGCTCCTGTGCCAGCATTTTTTGTGCTTTCGTTTCGAGCAAGTGCGAATGACGGCAAAGATTATGGCGATCGCTCAAGTCTCGGCACCCCTCAAACAGTGCATCTGAGCAGCGATGAAAGCCTGTGGGACCCACTGCAATCTGAATACCCGCGTCTGGTTCGTGAAATTGAGCGACGATCGCCTCCATCAGTGTCAGAATTTCGGTGGTGGATAGGTGAAAAGGTTTGTGGGGCAATGTTTTTAGCCATTCAGGATAGCCCGCTACAAAGGGCAAATCTTGAATCAACGGTGCAATAAAGGCACGAATGCCAATTTCTTTGTAGGCACGGACGGCAGCGGCTACGCTTTCGAGTTCGTGTCCCGCAATGAGATACAGATGATCCATCACGCAGGTGCCACCCGACATTAAGGTGTTGATGGCAGTGCCCAATGCGCCCAAGTATGCCTGCTCTACCTGTGTCGGTGATGTATCAAAAACATCTGCTAGCCATAACTCTAGCGGCAATTGAGGAATCAATCCACGCTGCCAGAATTGGGGTGAATGGGTATGCCCATTGACGAAACCGGGCAGCAACAGCTTGTTTTGAGCATTGATCGCCGTTCCCACTATTGGCAAACTGGCTCCGATCGCCGCAATGCGATCGTCTTCAATTTGGACATCGACCGTAGCGTAGCCGTCCTCAACAGGAATTAGAGCAGAACGAAGGGTATAAGTCACAAGCAATCCTGGCGACGTTACTCGATTTCTCCATGCCCTTTTGCAAGGCAGCGAGTTGATGCCGCCCTAGAATACCAGGTTTGTCGGCTTTTATGTGTAGCTTTGTAACCATTCTGGCTCCCAGCCTTACTGAGACATCTTGCCCAAACAAAACTGCTCCTGTAATCTTCAGGATGCCTGTGTTGCAATGTGACGTGAACCGATCGTCCAAGGTTAGCGTTTCAAAAGCTGACGGTACTTTTCTGGATAGCGATGTAGCTTGCAAGATGGCGATCGTACTGCAAATGCTAGACTCGGAGAAAGGAACGGTTCAAGCCTTGATAAGCTATGTCCGCAAAATTAGTTCTAGTTTGTAGGGTGATTAATTATGGTTTTTTGGGGAGATCACACAGGTGAACCAAGCTCTTACAGAGGTTGGAAAGTGCTAGCAGATACAAGCAAAATCAACACACCATCTGAGCTTGATAAATTCTGTAAAAAGCTATTCCAGTGGCTGCAAGTGCATATGGCTGTGGATACAGTCACACTCTTGCTGCCAGATTCAGGAAACCAGGATTTAACTGTGCGGTCTACTATTGGTCTAGAAGATGAGATAACCCAAAAAGTTTTTATTCCAATTGGGAAAGGTTTTGCAGGTAACATTGCTGAAAATAAATTACCAGTAGTTGTTGAGAATTTGTCAGTAGTAGAAGTTGTTAGCCCAGTTTTGCGAGGCAAAGGTTTGCAATCTATGGTTGGGGTGCCGTTGCAGCTTGTACATAGCTTTGTGGGTGTGCTGCACGTTGGTACGTTTCAGCCTCGCAAATTTAATGAACGAGATATTCAGCAGCTACAGCTAGTTGGTAATCTGCTTCAATCAGTGATAGCTAATGCAGGAGTCTACAATTTTGACCAACGCTGCTATAGCCAAGCAACCTGTAGTAGCTGGAAAGATAAATATTATCAACTCGTTAAAATGCTTCTCGGTAATAAGCAAGCCCAACTATTACAATACAGCATTGATTATTGAGCGATCGCAGTTTTTGATCACCAAAAACTTCACCGAAGAAGCCCATTTATCAGTGCTTACGGTACCGTAAATCTAGCTTCTAGGCGTGCATTTAACTTTCTGGGAGCCAATCTTCTGCTAGTACCATCTCTACAGCATAAGGACACGTATTAGGAAAGAATGAAAGCTCAATGCTGGTTTGCTTCGCTGCTTGACGGCGTGCGCGTTGGTAACTCACTTCAAGTTGTGCGGCGGGATAATCGTTCAAACTGGGGCTATCTTCGATCGCTAGCGCAATTTGAGTACGAGCATCTGTGATGGAATCTAACCAACTATCGGAGCGGCGCTGAGGCTGATACTGCCACTTGAGCAAATGGAGTAAGAGACGAGTGAGTTGGCTGGTAATTGCTCGCCGTTCACTCTTGCCCAAGTCTTCAACCTCCTCAATAAGATGCACTACGTCAATGTCATGCCAACGACGTTCCCGTAACGACTGAGTGGTTTGAGCAATCCACGCATTAAAATCCGCCAGATATGATTCACTCACAATTTAATGTCTGCTATGGGTACAGCATCATGAAGCGTGATCTCAGCACCTTCAGATCGTTGCGGCGATCGTGCTACAACGTTTAGTCTGCCTTAAGTAGGTATTGTAGCGATTGAAAAATTAGCTTTCAGGAATTGCCAACACCTTCACTAAAAACGCCCATTTATCGGCGCTTTCTTCAATGATTTTTGCGGTTGGTTTGCCTGCGCCGTGTCCTGCCTTTGTTTCAATACGGATCATGACGGGTGCATCGCCTTTGTGAGCAGCTTGGAGGGCAGCGGCAAATTTGAAGCTGTGGGCAGGCACCACGCGATCGTCGTGGTCGGCAGTGGTAATCAGCGTCGCAGGATAGGAAGTCCCCGCCTTGAGGTTGTGTAGGGGTGAGTAGGCGTAGAGTGCTTTGAACTCGTCGGCATTTTCGGGTGTGCCGTATTCCGAGATCCATGCCCAGCCGATCGTAAATTTGTGGAATCGCAGCATATCCATCACGCCAACGGCTGGTAGCGCCGCACCAAAGAGTTCGGGGCGTTGCGTCATGCAGGCACCGACCAGTAAGCCGCCGTTGCTACCGCCTGCGATCGCCAGCTTTTTGGGTGACGTGTATTTGTGGTCAATCAGCCATTCCGCTGCGGCAATGAAATCATCAAACACATTCTGCTTTTTCAGCTTGGTGCCTGCCTGATGCCAGTCTTCGCCATATTCGCCACCACCGCGCAGGCTTGGTTCTGCAAGAATGCCGCCCATCTCTAACCAGACCAGCGTGCTGACGGAGAAGCTGGGCGTGAGCGAAACCCCAAAGCCACCATAGCCATAAAGGAAGGTGGGATTCGTTCCATCCAGCACCAGTCCTTTTTTGTGGACGATGAACATGGGAATTTGCGTGCCGTCTTTGCTGGGATAAAAGACTTGTTTCGTTTCGTAGTCGTCAGGGTTGAAATCTACGTTCGGTTGGCGAAACACGCGGCTTTCGTTGTTCACCAGGTCGTAACGGTAGATCGTGGCTGGTGTGGTGAAACTGGTGAAGCTGTAGAAGGTTTCGGTATCGTGGCGTTTGCCGCCAAAGCCCCCGACAGAGCCAAGTCCAGAAAACTCAACGTCGCGTATGGGTGTGCCGTTCAGGTCAAAGAGCTTTACCTGACTATGAGCATCTTTCAGATAGGAGGCAACGAACTGATTGTTGAGAATGCCTACGCCTTCGAGCGTTTCTGCTGCTTGAGGAATGACTTCTTGCCAGTGGGCACGATCGGGCTGCTTCGTATCGATCGCCAGCACACGACTGCGCGGTGCCTCTAGATCGGTGCTGAACCAGAAGCGATCGCCGTCATTGTCAATGAAACTATAGCTGGCTTCAAAGGTATTGATCAGTTCGACGATCGGTGCATTGGCGATCGATAAATCCTTATAGAACACCAGATTACGCGGATCGGTGCCCAGCCAAACGGAGATGATGAGAAAGCGTCCATCTTCACTCACGCCACCGCCAAAGCCCCAGTCTTTCTGGTCGGGACGTTCGTAAATGAGAGCGTCGTCGCTCTGCGGTGTGCCGAGACGATGGTAGTAAAGCTTTTGAAAATAGTTAACGTCTTCAAGTTTAGACTTTTCGTTTGGTTCGTCGTAACGAGAGTAGAAAAAGCCTTTGCCGTCATGCGTCCAGGAGGCACCAGAGAATTTCACCCACTGGATGCGATCGTCTGTATCCGTCCCACTTTCCACCTCGCGCACTTTCCACTCTTGCCAGTCGGAGCCAGATGTGGACAGCCCATAGGCAAGGTGCTGCCCATCTTCGCTGATGGAGAGTCCCGATAGTGCCACGGTACCGTCTTCCGAAAGAGTGTTGGGGTCAAGCAAGACGACAGGTTCATCCTCCAGAGCTTTCAGCGTGTAGAGGACGCTCTGGTTTTGCAAACCATCATTTTTGAAATAGAAATAACGTTCACCCTGTTTAAAGGGAATGCCGTACTTTTCGTAGTTCCACAGTTGGGTGAGGCGCTGCTTGAGGCGATCGCGCGCTGGAAT
>DATNQS010000040.1:0-3450 GCA_036703925.1 Candidatus Sericytochromatia bacterium | reverse complement strand
AACTCAAAACTCTTCTCTTCCCTACCAGCTAGACTTCACTACGCCTGGCAACAAACCCTGGTGCGCCATTTCGCGCAGAACGTGACGAGACAAGCCAAAGTCACCGTAGAACCCTCTAGAGCGACCGGTTACCCAGCAGCGGTTACGCATACGGGTAGGAGCGCTGTTACGGGGAAGCTGCTGAATCTGACGGTGGATGATTAGCTTTTGCTGCTGTGATGTTGCTGCCGCAAACTGCTCTTGTAGAGTTGCACGCTTCTCGGCGTACTGTTCCACCATTCTCTTGCGCTTCTTTTCGCGCTCAATCATGCTCTTTTTAGCCATGAGTCATTCCGATGCTCTTTAAGTTAAGACACAGCTTACCATTGTACTGAATTGAGTGGGCTATTTGTCAACTTAATTAAAATTGACACGTAGAAGTCGGGGTTCTAAGCCAATCGTTCGCTTAAGACGATCGTTTCTTTTTAAGAACTCCGACTTCTTAAATAGCGGGCGTTGGATGTACAGGTGTAATTGCTAGATCATCCGGCTCAGGAGTTGACAGCGGCTTTAGAGGCAGGCTAGCAGACGGGCAGAGGTCAGCAAGCTCACAGCGATCGCACTGAGGCTTTCGCGCCATACAGACAGCGCGACCATGATAGATCAGCCGGATTGACCAGTTTTCCCAATCGGGCTGCGGCAACAGCTTCATTAGGTCGCGCTCAACACGAATCGGATCGGTGTGCTTGGTCAAGCCCAGTCGATAGCTCAACCGTTTGACGTGCGTATCAACCGTCACACCCATGTTGATGCCAAACGCATTTGCCAGCACCACGTTTGCGGTCTTTCGCGCTACACCTGGCAGCTTCAACAGATCTTCCATCACCTGTGGCACGTCACCACCAAACTCCGTCATGATCATCTGACAGGCAGCCTGAATGTTCTTTGCCTTATTGCGATAAAAACCAGTCGATCGCACCAGTGCCTCAATTTCTGACACCTCTGCACCCGCCATCGCTGCCGCATCAGGAAAGCGCCGAAAGAGTTCTGGCGTCACCATATTGACCCGCACATCAGTACATTGGGCCGACAGAATGGTTGCTACCAAAAGCTGCATCGGGGTTTCATAGTCCAGCGAACAGGTTGCGTCTGGGTAGAAGTGCTTCAAACGCAGCAGAATTTCGATCGCCCGTTGCTGCTTGGCTGGCAATTTGCGGGAGGCGCACATTGAGAAGGATATGGGATGAAGGATAAGAACGGTGGGAATGGGAGCTAGAAGCTAGAAGGCATAGGTGCAAGGGGAGCGGAGACAGGAGAAGGAAGCAGCTTTGAATGAGGTCAATCACCCTTCAGCCTTTAGTCTTCATACTCTACCGAAATAGGTTCTGCACCGACTCTAGCTGGCTGGTATCGCGAACAATCAGAAAAATGCCCAATCCCAGCAACAGCATCAGACCTGTTTGCATCACGCCATCTTGCAGCTTGGATGGTAAAGGCTTACCGCGCAAGCCTTCCACTAACAAGAACGCTAGATGACCACCATCCAGCGCCGGTAAAGGCAGGATGTTAATAATTGCCAGGTTGATGCTGATGAGGGCACCAAAGGTAAAAAGATTGAAGGCATCTGATCGCGCCAGTTTCGCACCTTCATCCACAATCCGTACCGGTCCCGAAATTTGGTCGGCAACTTGTCCAAAATTGGTGATGAGTTGACCAAATCCCTGCACGGTGAGGACTACAATGCGCTGAAATTCGCTGGCTGCTAGCGTGAAAACTTCAATAGGATTGCTGAGGCGACGACGCTCGATCGTGACGTTAGGCGCAAGCTGGACACCAATTTTGGCATTCGCATCAGGCGTAACAACGAGTGGTTTCGGCAGCACCTTCCCTTCTCGCTGTACTGTTAGCGCAACCGGCTGATTCGGACGGTTTTGAATCGTCTCCATCAATGTCTTAATGGATTCTCTAGAAGCACCTAGCTCTTTCCCGTCTGCTGCCAGCACGATATCTCCTGGCTTCATGCCTGCTTTGGCAGCCGCTGAGCTAATCTCCGTTTTCACGTCGGGCACCAGAACGCCTGGCTGAAAGTTCACGTCTTGTGTGCCAGCGATGCCAATCTGCGTCACAAGCAGGAAGTAAGCAAAGACCAGGTTTGCAATGACTCCAGCACTAATAACGATCGCCCGATCTAGCACGGGGCGATTCTTCAGCAAATTAGGGTCATTCTGTGGAATCGTGCTCTCGGGGTCATCATCAGGAAAGCCGACAAAGCCACCCAACGGAAAGGCCCTCAGCGCATACTCCGTCTCCGGACCTTGATACTTCCACAAAATCGGACCAAACCCGATGGAGAAGCGGTTGGCATAAATGCCCTGAGCGCGGGCAGCCGTAAAGTGCCCCAGTTCGTGAACCACAATGAGGATTGCTAAAACGGCGATCGCAGCCAAAACTGACATACCAAACTTCCAATAAAACGGTGATTTCGCGGTTGCTACAGTTGCAACGCACTTCCAACTATTCTAGAAGCTACAACTCAGTAAATGTTGCTTGCTACAAAATCCTCAGTGGCAATTCGCTACTATCTGTGAAATCGCCGCCGCCAAAGCTGCCTGTAAAAAAGTTTCGTCAACATCCAAAACTTGCTGTATACCAGTATCCAGTTGTGGGTCACTTAAGAGCAAGCATCACCTGTGCGCCAATTACTGAAACTGAAACCAGAAACGATACAACGGCAGAATATCGAGCTAAGGGCGAGGCTTGCTAGAGCCGAGCGCCTGGTCACACAGCTTAGAGCCGAGGCATCACAGCTTCGGGCACAGATTGCAGAGTGGCAACGATCGCCCGTACCGCCTCAAACAGAGCAACGACCCAGGGCAGCACAGCGATCGCGGTCCAGACAGAAACATAGCGTGTCAGCCAGCACGACTACCCAGACTACACGTCAGCCGACGTTTGCACAGCGCCAATCCCGCCGCCATCAGGTGACTGAGCATCGTTCGCCTTTTATACGTCTACTGTTACGAAAGCGCTTGGATGTCGCTCTTTTAGCAATCGCTGGGCTGATAGTGGCAGCGTTGTTTAGCTTGCAGCACACCCGTCAGCGTAGTGTTGCACGGGTCGAGCTATTACCAAGCCAGCCAACCCCAGTGGTGGTCGCTCCAAAGCCACAGACGCTCGCCGAATTAGTTTATAACGTTCCTCAGCCGCCTCAGCTGGTGCCTAACGAAGCACTACAGGCGATCGTGGATGGAGCCACTGCCCTTGCCGCCAGCAAAGGCTTACCCACCGAGCCGCTATCGATCACACTGATCGATCTTAAAACGAACCAGATGGCAGGCTACCAGAACCAGACCCCCCGCTATCCTGCTAGCATAGTCAAGCTGTTCTGGCTGGTTGCTTGCGAAGCGATGCTAGAGCAAGGTCTCCTACAGCCTGATCCTGGCTTGACTGGCGATCTGACCGCTATGATCG
>DATNQS010000039.1:0-5868 GCA_036703925.1 Candidatus Sericytochromatia bacterium | reverse complement strand
CTTCCACAATGTCCAGTAGTGTGCTTCAGCGCTAGGGTCATTCGTGAACTCAACGCCAGGGAAAAAGCCCTGATCCAGCGTGTACTGAATTTGGCGAGAGATTTGAGCGTTGTCCATCAACGGCAGGTAGGAAAACGTCTCATAGCGACGCTCAAACGGTAGGGTCTTCATAGGTTTCTCGATTGGGTAATAGTTGCTAGTTGTCAATGGCTAGTGATTAGCTTGAGACGATACGTCTACTGCTAACAGCTAACCAGATTCATCCGGTTTCTTCAGAATTTGGCTCTTGCTCTGGATGGGCACTAGGAACCGATAGATCCAATTGCGTCATCCGCTCTAGTTGCTGCCGACGCTGAGCCATGTTTGCTTGCTGTGTACTTGTGCGAAGCATTTCAGGCAAGACATCAGCAATCTCTTCTGCCAGATGCTCCCTGACAGTAAGGATACGAAACGCAAGATCTTGACGCTCTTGAAACAGAGCCTTCAGATATGCCTCACCATCCTGAATCTTTTCTCTTGAGGAAAAGTTTTGCAACCAGAAAGCACAAGGCGGATCAGTTTCACTAAGTTGAGCAATCACTGTTCGCACAGCCTGATACGTCAAGTAGCTGATGAGCGTCTTGGCAGTATCTTTGGCAATTTGCTTTAGATCCATAGCAAGCAAGATGAGTTGGGAAGGATGAAGTAAGACTATCAATTCGTCTTTTATCCTTCATCCTTCATCCGTGACGATTAAATGGTATCCATTGCGTCAAACTCAAACTTGATTTCCTTCCACAGTTCGCAAGCGGCAGCCAGATCAGGCGACCACTTCGCTGCGGCGCGGATGATGTCGCCACCTTCACGCATCAAGTCACGACCTTCGTTACGAGCTTGAACGCAGGCTTCTAGAGCCACACGGTTAGCGGTTGCACCTGGAGCATTACCCCAAGGATGACCCAGTGTACCGCCACCAAATTGCAGTACAGAGTCATCGCCAAAGATTTCTACCAGCGCAGGCATGTGCCATACGTGGATACCACCGGAGGCGACTGCCATGACACCAGGCAAGGATGCCCAGTCTTGAGTGAAGTAGATACCGCGAGAGCGGTCTTTCTCGATGTAGTTTTCACGCAGTAGATCGATGAAACCGAGGGTAATCGCTTTGTCACCTTCGAGCTTACCAACGACTGTACCAGTATGAATATGGTCGCCACCAGACATCCGCAGCGCTTTGGCTAGCACACGGAAGTGGATGCCGTGGTTCTTTTGACGATCCATCACAGCGTGCATAGCGCGGTGAATGTGGAGCAAGATACCATTGTCGCGGCACCAGTGAGCCAGGGTGGTGTTGGCTGTGAAACCTGCGGTCAGGTAGTCATGCATAATAATGGGCATGTTGAGTTCTTTAGCGTACTCAGCCCGCTTCAGCATTTCTTCGCAGGTAGGAGCGGTTACATTCAGATAGTGACCCTTGACTTCACCTGTTTCAGCCTGGGCTTTGTAGATGGCTTCTGCCACGAAGGAGAAGCGATCGCGCCACCGCTGGAACGGAGCAGAGTTGATGTTTTCATCATCTTTGGTGAAGTCCAAACCACCGCGCAAGCACTCGTAGACTGCACGACCGTAGTTTTTAGCAGACAAACCAAGCTTTGGCTTGATGGTGCAGCCCAGTAGAGGACGACCATACTTGTTCAACTTGTCGCGCTCAACCTGAATACCGTGGGGAGGACCCTGAAAGGTTTTCAGATACGCAACGGGAATCCGCAAGTCTTCTAAACGAAGAGCTTTCAACGCTTTGAAACCAAAGACGTTACCTACGATCGAGGTAAACAGGTTGGTGACAGACCCTTCTTCAAACAAATCCAAGGGGTAGGCAATAAAAGCGATGAACTGGTTGTCTTCACCAGGAACAGGTTCAATATCGTAGCAGCGACCTTTGTAGCGATCGAGGTCTGTCAGCAAGTCAGTCCAAACAGTCGTCCAGGTGCCAGTAGATGATTCTGCTGCTACGGCGGCGGCGGCTTCCTCAAAGGGAACACCAGGCTGAGGCGTCACACGAAATGCTGCCAGAATATCCGTATCTTTCGGTGTGTAGTCTGGAGTGTAGTACGTTAACTTGTACTCTTTTACCCCAGCATCATACCCAGACTTCGCCTGGGTTCTTGTTTGCGCGTAAGACATTGAAATCTCCCTTCCTGTGTAACTCTACAAAATTTCTTCGATCGCCGTAACGAGAAGCAAGACAAGGGCTTGCCTGCATCTGCCCGAAACTCAGCAAACACCTTATCGCAATAGGGAATTCGTTGAAGTCGTAATCTTTGTGCTCCGGCGACCTGGGTGCAATGAACGAATTGCTCACCCGTTCCGTCAGATTGCTCTCATAGTATCAGCTAATGGGGAGTCAACAATAAGCCGAGCTTCAAACATTCTGTATCGTTTGATAACAACAGATTATGAATTAAATCCGACGGTAACGTTGTGTTGAAAAGTAGCCAAAGGTGGCAATTTTAGTATCTGTCATTGCTGCCTACACAATCGCGGAACCGAGACAAAAGCGGCTCCACAGACTTTTCAAGCAAGCAATCTGATCCTTACTGCAAGCGCATTAGCAAGTGCCGAGAGGCGACTTAAAGGGTCGGAGCACTGGCTCAAGATGCCGATAGGTTTGTTACATTTCGCAATAGTTGCTTCACATTTCTAAGTATCTGTCGATTGATGCAAATGTGCAAAAGTCAGGCAATCAAGAGCAGCGTCATACGTGCCAACTTGATAGGTGCCAACTTGGAGCGTGATCGTCGGCTTTCTACTTCTTCTTATAATGAAGCTACTTTCTCGTTCCAAATGTAACCGTTTGAAGTGAAGGCGAACGAAAGGCACAAGTGGCAGTGACAAAAGCCGTTAAATGCCTTGCTGAAGCTGGATCGAGGTTGCCTTTGAGCCGTACGGAAAATCAAGCTTTTTTGCAGAAAGGTAACACAAACTCAAAATGACATCCGTTTCCCCATCGATCGCCCCCCTAAGTTGGTCTGAGCTAGAAGCTTTGACAGCTTTTCAAATCGATCCTGTCAATGGCGCTACTAACGCTCAAGCGCGTTTACGTCTCTTTGGCCAAACTGAAGCCAACGTGCGGGTAACGCTCTACCGCGACAACCATGCCTGGTGTCCCTACTGCCAAAAAGTTTGGCTATGGTTAGAAGAAAAGCAAATCCCTTACCGCATCGAAAAAGTAACGATGTTTTGTTATGGGGAAAAAGAAAGCTGGTATAAGCGCAAAGTGCCATCAGGTATGCTGCCTGCTCTGGCGCTAGACGATCGCATCATTACCGAAAGTGATGATATTCTGCTTGCCCTAGAGCAAGCCTTTGGTCCCTTAGGACTGGGCATGAAACATCCCACAGTATTGCCCTTACGCTACCTGGAACGGCTGTTATTTCGATCTTGGTGCGCTTGGCTCTGCTATCCATCCAATTCGATTCGGCAAGAACAGGGAAATCGTGAGCAATTCACAAGCGTTGTCGCCAAGGTTGAAGCGGCCCTGGCTGCTACGCCGGGTCCTTATTTTCTGGACGAGTTTGGCACGGTTGATGTCATCTTTACGCCCTATGTTGAACGAATGAATGCCAGTCTTTACTATTACAAAGGCTATTCGCTACGCGCGTCCAACCCACGAATGTCAGACTGGTTTGCAGCGATGGAAAGCCGATCGACCTACCGGGGCACCCAGAGCGATTTCCATACTCATGTGCATGATCTGCCGCCCCAAATGGGAGGCTGCTGGGAAAACAGTGAGCCGCAAACGCAAATTAACAAGACGCGGGTGGACGGCGGCCCCTGGGATGAGTTGCCCGATGTGACGTATCCAGAGCCAGAAACCGCCCGTGCTAAAGCACTCTACCGGGTGATCAAGCATCGCGCCAATCTGATTCGCGTCAACCCCGCTGACGACACACTGATCGATGAAGCCTTGCGCTGTGCTCTGACAAACCTGATGACAAACCAGCTTTGCCCACCGCCAGCAGGGTCTGATATCGCTTTACGCTACTTGCGCGATCGCATTAATGTGCCCCGCGATATGTCGATTTATGCTGCCAAACGGTTAAGGGCATCGCTGGAAGCAACCGCTGCATTGGCTGGCGATCGACAAGGTCCGCCCATTCCGGTTAAGCATCGGCGAGACCAGAATCCTGCCGAATTTGTTACACAGTAACGTGCTGCAAACCAGGTCGCTTCTGCCTCCGGCTATTGTTAATAGCTACTGTTAATAGCGCAACAGTCCTCGCAAACGGCAGCAGTTGTAACGGCAGAGGGAGTATCTACGTTTTAGAGACGCACGTCATGGTCGAACTAGATGTGACGCAGCTTTTCCCTGCAACTTTATTCTTATAGAAGCTAATGCCAACCCTTGTCTTTTTGTCTGCACTTTCCCAAACCAGGGAAAAGGTTGGTGCTTGTCCTTGTTCACGTGTGGGCACACCCAATAGCGATCGCACCTCATCAGGACTCATACCAAACTCAATGCGGCTATAGTTCGCTGAATTCAAACTGCCGACACCTGTAAGTGCTGAAGCCGCTGTTGTAATCACTGCGGTAGCAGGCTGACTCTGCTGCGACGCACTAGCTTTTACAGCAGTGTGATTTGTTGCTAACTTTTTCCCTTGCTGTTGAGCCGTTTTCAACTGCTGCTGGTAGAGCGCTAACTTCTTTTGAGCAATCGCGCGTTTGGGACTGCTAGCAGGCACGGTCTTCATGAGGGCGATCGCCTGCTGAAGTTTGCTGCTGACCAAAGCCCAATCTTCAACGGTAGAAGCGTTGCGAGCGAGATTGGCTGCACTGATCGCTTTATCATCCGCTTTCGGAAATGGATCAGTGTTGGCGGTTACAGCAGACGTGCTAGCTACAGTTGGCTTTGGTTGGGGTTGAGCAGAGGCTATGGGTGCTGGCGTGAGCGTTGCTGTCGGCGATGGGCTGGTAGTGCAAGCAGACAGGAAGAGCAAACCGACGATCGCACGACAGCGAATAAGGTTCATTTTGGCGCTGGTAACCATAGTAGACCGAGGGGAAGTAAGAGAGGATAGAGAGCAGGGGCAGGCTAGGACACAGCCGGACAGCCAACAGGAACTGAACCAAAATCGATCGCTGTAAACACTGACTCGCTTGCACCACGAAGCGTTTGCCACGTAGCTAGCAACCTAAATAAAGCGTCTTTCTTTGTGCTTCAAGCGTGCTTACCGATTCGCTTGACCTAAGACTGCCCTATTTTTCTCTGTATGCATCACAGAAACACACCTCTATGCAGAGGCACAGTTGTCACGACACATGATCAGCAGCGTCGCAAAAACATCGGCAGTATGTGTCCGTTCTTCTTAAGGAAAGTCAATCCATCACGATCACGTAAGGCTTTGTTTTACTGCTGACGTGCTCTTCTTATCTAAACTTGCTGTGGCATTGCTCACTAAAGTTTGGAAGCCCAAAGTTAGGTGTCGCCCTCAGTCGCTAAATAGTTGAAAGCTGAGGATCTGGAGCGACAACTGGCTGAGTGGAGGACGATCGCACCTGTTCGATCGCCCATAATGTTGCCTCTGGTGTTGCGGGAGCGGCAAGGAAAACCGCTGAAGCATTGCCAAATGCCGCTACGGCTGCCCGAATTGCCTCTCGTACTGACATTGCCAGCATGAAGGGTGGTTCGCCTACTGCCTTGCTGCCGTAGATCACGCCATCTTGTGCGGCTCGTGTAAGCAGATGAACGCTGAAGTGTTCGGGGATTTCGCAAATAGTGGGAATCTTGTATGTGCTGGGCGCATCGGTGCGAAGTCGTCCTCGATCATCCCATACCAACTCTTCCATCGTTAGCCAACCCATGCCCTGCACAAACGCGCCTTCAATTTG
>DATNQS010000038.1:0-4874 GCA_036703925.1 Candidatus Sericytochromatia bacterium | reverse complement strand
TTACCCAGCAAGAGCATTCTGAGACGGTTGCGCGTGCGGGTTTGCTCAGTATCAAGTGACAATAATTGTGCTCCTATTCAATCCCAGTGCCGTTAATTCGCTGATCTAAGTCAGCCCTAGTTTAAGTGGACTAACACTAACGGACTGGAATAAGCAAATACAGAAACGTTCTGGCTTCTGGCTCTTTTTCATTCCTGGCAATGGAGACAGTGCCTTGAGGCTATTTGTAAACCTCGATCGCCTCGACAAACAAGCAAAAGGCCCCAGGTGTAAAGTGCGGATTCAGTGCTCCGTCATATTCAAACTTGCTCAACATTAGTTGCAAGGAGCGAATCTGAGCAGAGTTGAGCGCGCGCGCTGTGGGCTGAGTTTTAGCCCGAAACACTGGCACCATCTGCGCGAAGGGAATCTGAATCGTCATCCACTCCTGGGCGATCGTGTCAAACGAATAGGCGTAGGCAAGGCTATCCCAACTATCTTCGTCACGCAGCAGTAGCTTGTAGCGCTGTCCATCGCCTTTAACCCGCAGCGCCACACCTGTATAAGCAGCCAGGTTTAGCGGTGGCTCAAAATTGCGGGTACGAGCAGAGGCAAAGCCGCCAGAATTAGCGGTCGAGACGATGCCACTAAAGCTCGCTGCCCCTTCGTTTAGCTGAAAGGAACTGTTACTCACCCCACCCATGACGACATCATCAAGGGCACCCCACGTTTGACTGAGAGCAGCATTGGGTTGGCGAAAGTCAAACAACACATCGGCTTGGGGTTGCAGATTGGGAGGCGGAGTCGAGCCAAACACCATCTTTTGGAACCAGCTAACAACAGGAATTGTTTCAAAGTAAGTGAGGGTCTGCCAAAAGCGTCCGGCATCCCACATTTGGCGATCGCGCTGAGACATTTTGAACACCTGTAAATCAATCACACAAACGGTGACAGAATGCTTACCACTCTACTATGACCGATCGTCTGTCCGTGTCCTCACCCTCTGGGGTAAAGGCGATCGCTCCTTCTCTTAACAAGCGCGATCGCTATACAGGTGTCACCACTCCTGCAAAGTGACGCGGTGATGACCGAGCCGGGCAGCAGCGGCTAGGAGGGTTGGGGTTGGCACCGTTGTGAGCCAATCGAGCCGTTGGATGCGTTCTTTGTCAGAAGCGGTCTTTTGAGTGCTGAGTCGTTGCTTGCGGTCTGCTTCTGTTGCGGTCATCTCGAGTTGGTCAACGCCTGCCATATCGGTTGCTTGAACCCGATCGCCCCTTGATACCCTCTGTAGCCTCACCTTGCAGAATTGGTATAAGGGGTTAACCGCTAATAGTTGATGCTCTTTCACAGTCGATCCCCAGTGGCTACTACTTTTTCCCCTTCTAACCGGATGACCTTTGGATTTTGAAGGTCGCTGACTAGCTTACGTTTCGTCGGCATCCACCCAAACTTTCATTTCGTTGAGCATGAGTGGTCCAAATTGGGTCGCCAGGGCAACATCAGCAGCATCGCGTCCATAGGCGATCGCAATCCGATTACCACGTGGTTTTGGCTGAGTGGCATCAAAGGTAAACCAGCGACCCTCTGTAGAAGAACCGCGATCGCCTAGGTAGACTTCAAACCAGGCGTGCAGATCCATTGGGTCAAGCTGGTAAAGATAGCCGACCACCATCCGTGTTGGAATGCTGAGGCTCCGACAAAGGGCGATCCCTAGATGAGCAAAATCTCGGCAAACGCCGACGTGGTTTTTAGCAATGTCGATCGCTGACGTAGATGCATCGCTAGTGCCGTATTCGTAGGTTACGTTCGTGTGAATCCAATGGCGAATGGCTTCTACTTGCCCATAGCCCGGTGCACTATCGCCGACAATCTCACTCGCTAAGTCACCCAGACGATCAGCTTCACAGTAACGGCTAGGCAACAAAAATTGCAGCACTGTGTCGGGTAGATTCTGCACAGGAAGATAGGGTGCGTCCGGTTCGACATCAATTGCGTCGGCAGTTTCAACGCAGGCAGTGGTGTAAACGCGAAAGACACCCTGAGGAGTCATCAACCGCTGACACAAATTGCCGTAGCTATCCGTGTATTCGATGATCGGCGTACTCGGTTCTAGCGTGTATTCTTCGCGCACCACCCACTGACCCAAACCACTACGCGGTCGCAGCATTAGAATCAGAGGGGTTGGGGCACTTGCCTCAAAGGATAGTTCACAACCAGCATTCAATCGCATCTGCACCTCTCTACTCAGTTGGTAGCCCTTACTATTTGTACACAGGAATCTAGCGGCTTACCACCATTGGCGATTATCCCAAAACCAACGTCGCTGTTGGCGGCGAGGCTCTGTGAGTGGTTGTCCGCGTAAAATTGTCCAGGTGACAGCATCCACTACACCATCATTTCTTAGCTTGTGCTGCTGTTGAAAAGCGGTGATACACCGCTGTGTTGTCGGACAAAAAATGCCGTTGCGCTCGATCGCGTAGCCATTAATATGCAACAACCCCTGTAATTCCGCCACATCCGCGCCCGTGTGCCCTGGTCGGAGCAAACGACTGCCTGGTTGGACAGTGGTTCTCAAGGCGATCCAGGTTTTTGGTCCAACACAGCCGTCAATCCGCAACCCGTGCTGTCGCTGAAAGGCTTTGACTGCCGCCTCTGTGACATAGCCAAAGTTACCGTCTACCCGCACCTTTGAGAAACCGTGAGCAACAAGTAGTTCCTGTAGTTCAGCAACGTTGGCTCCTGTATCCCAGGGATGCACCGTTGAACCAATTGTTACAGCATTAGCGATTATGTGTGCTGTCCATGCCTGGGGTTCCACTGGTTAAATGCTCCTTCGTCATGCTAGACGCACTGGCACGCTTGGCGTTAAATGCGTCTCTTTTTTCCTACCCTATCAGGATCGCCTCATGCAAGTAGCAATGTCGGCGACAAAGGCTAAACTGAGTGCGGCGATGTCACAGTTACGTCATTCACATACGCTAACCCTGGCGATGGTGAAAGGAATATTCAAGATTGATCACCATTGCACTCAAGGAAGTATGTTTTGATAGAAAAGCGATCATCGGCACGACAACAGCCAGGTACTTCAAGGGAGCAGGGATTTAGTGCCATGAAAAAATTAGTGAGAGGGCTACGAGAGTTTCGAGCAAATTACTTCTCAACGCATCGAGAGCTATTTGAGCAGCTTTCACACAAACAAAAGCCGAGGGTGCTGTTTATTACCTGCTCCGATTCTCGGATTGACCCCACCTTGATCACGCAGGCAGCGCCGGGAGAACTGTTTGTCATTCGCAACGCTGGCAACATCATCCCACCCTTTGGCGCGACGAATGGCGGAGAAGGTGCAACGGTTGAGTATGCCATTCATGCACTGGGGATTGAGCAAATCGTTGTTTGCGGCCATTCTCACTGTGGTGCGATGAAGGGGATGCTGCAACTGGGCACGCTCGAAGAGGAAATGCCGCTGGTTTATGACTGGCTAAGACACGCTGAAGCAACACGCCGACTGGTGATGGAAAACTACGGTGAATATGAAGGCGAGGAGCTGCTGGAGGTTGCGATCGCCGAAAATGTGCTGACGCAAATTGACAACCTCAGAACTTACCCCGTCATTCACTCACGGCTGTATCAGGGACGGCTCAAAATCTACGGCTGGATCTACCACATTGAATCGGGGGAAGTGTTTGCCTATGATGCTGCCGACCACACCTATGTACCTCTACCGCAATTTTTTGGGGACGAGCAAGATCCGTCAGGGCAATCAGCGGGTAATTTCCCGTCTCCAGTTGCATGTGAACTGCCCCAGCGCTTTGAGCAATTGCAATCCGCCTCTAAGCAATTTCAATCCACCTCTAATGGTAATAAGAGTCCTATGACTCAGAACAGTCAACTGTCTGCTACTCAAGAGCTTGTGGACGAGTTTGGGCTACCCCCAGAACAGGCAGAACGGATTTATCGGGGTTCCGCTAGACATTAGGCACGATCGCCCTAACTCCCCCGTTGACAAATCATGTCGGCTACGATCGCTCATTTTCAGCGAATTTGAAGAAAAACTGTGTCTGAGGACGGGCTGAAGGAAGACGATACTCCTAAGCATGACTAGATTGGTTCACTCCTATCTAATGTCTAATAAAAAGGGCAAGCTAGCTTTAGATGATGAGCACTACGCTTCAACCATCGAGCTTCATTCATCACACAATCAAGGAGAGTAGCATGGCTGTTTTAAACTGGCGCAGAGCGATCGCGCCGTTCATGTTGTCTTTACTGCTTTTGGTGACAGGCTGTACTGCAAACGAGCCATCACCATTTGATCAAGCCCAACAAGAGAGTACTCAAAAAGGAGCACAACCCGCAGTTGCTAAAAACGCAACCCAGGGCAGCAGCTTTAATAAGTTTTTCCCCAAGCCAGGTAATGGTTATGAGCGTGTCTTTACGCAAGAGAAAAAAGGCTTTGCCGAAGCGAAGCTGAAGAAAGATGGCAAAGATTTGGCGGTGCTGGCAATTTCAGATGCTGCCAGTGACTCTACAGGCGGCATTAGCGCGACAAAGAAATTTGAAAAAAGCGTGACTAAGATTGGGGGTTATCCAGCCGTAGATGTCGGCACAACACAAACAGCTGTGCTGGTTTCCGATCGCTACCAGGTGAAGGTCTTGTCACGTAACCCATTGTTTACAAAAGCCGATCGTCAGGCATGGATTCAGCGGTTTGACCTGGCTGGGTTAGCAAAACTGAAGAAATAAACGATCGCCAACTTTTAGCAGACTACTGTTTTGTAGACAAACTACTTTTAACTTATGAGCAAATCCATTTTTGAACTGGTTGATGGGCTGCCAACAGGCGGCATTACAGTCAAGGCATTACAAGCGCTCGACTTTGCTGTTCCTGGTCAATGGCA
>DATNQS010000037.1:0-3178 GCA_036703925.1 Candidatus Sericytochromatia bacterium | reverse complement strand
AAATTCATCCACTTCCCAAAGCAAGCCTGCATACTCAATTTTGTACCGTTGCTTTTGGATCAATGGTGGATCGCACAGCGTCTTTAGTAGTTCGAGTGCCTCGTCTAACGGGATCGGATACTCAAACTCTGCCCGTGAGATACCGATCGTTGCCCCTTTGATCGTTAAGTAGCCTTGCTCTCCGACAACTCGTACCCGCACCGTGCGTTCTGCGGTCGAGGCAATGTAACCCTGGCAGTAGGTAACGCCCGTTGCTAGCGATCGCCATGCGTCGCCCTTAACGAGAAATTTGCGCTCAATTTCGGCTGGCATGAGGGTTAGGGGGGAGGTGCAAGGGGTAAGCGAGTGAGGAGAGGTTTTGAGTCAATTCTGACTTCTGACTCTTCTCTTTATTAACAACCAACAACGATTGCCTACCCCGGTTGCTGTTGTAGATAAAGAAACGCTTCGATTTCGGCAGCGGAGGGTTGAGCAGCGATCGCGCCGGGTCGGGTGGTTGTTAGGGCACCCATCGCGCTGGCATAGCTGATAATGCGTTTCACCACAGCGGGATCGGCTAGTGTTTGAAGATCGTGCTGGCAGAGCTGATGTAACAGCCCTGCGACAAAGCTATCACCAGCGCCAGTCGTATCTTCTACTTCAATGTCAAAGGCAGGGATTCTACCCTCGTTGCCACCTAAGCAGTAAGCACAGCCCTTTTCGCCTGCTGTTACCAGGACACCTTCAACGCTGCCGAGGCGATGGGCAATCACGCCAGGATCATCTGTCTCGTAAAGCCAGATCGCTTCTTCTTCAGACAGCTTGAGAAAATCGGCTTGGCGGATTAGATCATGAATGAGCGGTAGGGCTGTGGCTTCATCGCACCAGAAAACGGGTCGCCAGTTGACATCGACCAAAATTTTGACAAAGTGCTGGTTAGCAAATTGCAAGGCGCGCTCGATCGCCGCTCGGCTGTCAGGATAGGCTAGCTCTAACGTGCCTAAGACGAGGAAATCTGCTGTTTCAAACTGAGCGATCGGTAGCTGGTCAGCCTGGAGATGGGTATCGGCAAACGCGGCTGTATCATACTTGCCAAAGCCTGCAAACGTCCGATCGCCCGTGAGCGATCGCACCACATAGACAGCGCGAGTGGGTGCCGTGGGATGCCGCTGGATGCCGGTGCCATCGACACCGATCGTCTGCATCAGTTCCACCAACCCGGTGCCCAAGTCATCTTGCCCAATACAGCCGATGAACCCAGTGGGTGTGCCCAGCTTCGCCAGACCGCAAGCAACGTTAGCCGGTGCGCCACCTGGATAGGGTGTCCAAGATTCCACTGCTTCTAATGGCAGCCCTGGCTGGTCTGCTAAAAAGTCGTACAACACCTCACCGAGGCAAAGCACACGTGGTTGATTCACAATGGCATTCCTTCTACAGACCTAATAGCAGCCTATCAGACAGTTGGGCAAGCGGTAAAAGAAAGGCAGAAGGCAAAAGGCAGAAGGCAAAAGGCTAATTTTTTATACTTCATCCTTTATCCCTTAGCCTTTCCTCCTCACTCCTCGCGCCTCACCTATATACTCTGATCAGGCTCTCATTGCTGGCGCGATCGATGTAAGGGCTGTGGGACTCTCCTCTCGCGGCAAGGTGGAATCAGGTTATGGCATTAATTGTTCAGAAGTATGGTGGCACGTCGGTTGGGTCTGTGGAGCGTATTCAGGCAGTTGCTCAACGGGTTGTGCAGTCGGTCAAGGCAGGAAATTCTCTTGTGGTAGTTGTCTCAGCGATGGGCAAGACAACAGATGGCTTAGTGAAGCTTGCTAATGAGATTGCTCCCAACCCCAGTCGGCGAGAAATGGATATGCTGCTATCGACCGGCGAACAGGTGTCGATCGCCCTTCTTAGCATGGCGTTGCAAGCACTGGGACAGCCTGCAATCTCGCTTACTGGCGCACAGGTTGGCATTGTTACCGAAGCAGAACATAGCCGTGCCCGCATTTTGCAAATTAAGACCGAGCGGCTAGAACGCCATCTTAAAGAAGGCAAAGTTGTCGTTGTTGCAGGCTTTCAGGGCGTTTCTGATAGCGACGATTTGGAAATCACAACGCTGGGACGCGGCGGCTCTGATACGTCTGCGGTGGCATTGGCAGCGGCTTTGCACGCTAGCTTCTGCGAAATTTATACTGATGTGCCGGGCATCTTGACGACCGATCCGCGACTGGTGCCCGATGCCCAATTGATGGCACAGATCACGTGCGACGAAATGCTAGAGCTGGCGAGCCTGGGTGCTAAGGTGCTACACCCCCGTGCGGTTGAAATTGCCCGTAACTATGGGATGCCCCTGGTTGTGCGATCGAGCTGGACGACAGAACCAGGCACTTGGGTTGTGTCTCCGCTCCCGCAGGCGCGATCGCTGGAAGGGTTAGAACTGGTGCATCCCGTTGATGGCGTCGAGTTTGATACTGATCAGGCGAAGGTGTCGCTGTTGCGGGTGCCCGATCGTCCCGGTGTTGCGGCTCGCCTCTTTGGTAACATTGCTGCCCAAAACCTGGATGTCGATTTGATCATTCAATCCATCCACGAAAGCAACACCAACGACATTGCCTTTACGGTGACCAAAAGCTCTCTAAAACAAGCGGAAGCGGTTGCCAATGCCATTCTTCCTGCTTTGAGTGCAGGTGTGACGCACCCGGATGGTGATGCCGAAGTGCTAGTCGAACAGCAGATTGCCAAAGTATCGATCGCAGGCGCAGGCATGATTGGTCGTCCTGGTGTGGCTGCACAAATGTTTGCCACTCTCGCCAGTGCAGGCGTAAACATCCGCATGATTTCAACCTCTGAGGTGAAAGTTAGTTGCGTTGTAGATGAAGCGGACTGTGACAAGGCGATCGCGGCACTTTGTGAGACATTTAGCGTGAGCCAATCCGCTGTTAGCAGCCAGCTATCTGCTATCAGCCATCAGCCTTCAGAAGAGTACACTACCGTTACCCCCCCTCCCCCAGTTCGCGGTGTTGCTCTTGACCTCGACCAGGCGCGTTTGGCGATTCGTCATATTCCCGATCGTCCGGGCATGGCAGCCGAACTGTTTCAGCTTTTGGCACAGCAAAACGTCAGTGTCGATATGATTATTCAATCGCAGCGCTGTCGAGTCATCAACGGCATCACGACTCGTGATATTGCCTTCACAGTTAGCAAGATA
>DATNQS010000036.1:0-3196 GCA_036703925.1 Candidatus Sericytochromatia bacterium | reverse complement strand
TCAAATCCAGCGATTTTGCAAAAAATGACGTTGCCTGGGTGCGCGATGGCATAATGGAGCAACTGACTACTTATGTTCCATTCGCAACCCGCTATTAGTTATGTCACAAGGACAGGGATTTGGCTTCGGTCTTGGCAAGATGAAGGAGCTGAAAGAAGCCTTCACAAAAGCGCAACAGGTTCAAGAGGGAGCTAAACGGCTTCAAGAAGAACTGGAACAAATGGAAATTGAAGGTGAATCGGGTGGCGGTCTGGTGAAGGTTGTGCTCAGTGGCAACCAGGAACCTCTTAGCGTTGTTATTTCGCCCGAGGCTCTTGGTGAAGGTGCAGAAGTGCTTTCAGATTTGGTCACGGCAGCGATGAAAGATGCTTACAACCGCTCCACTGCTACCATGCGCGAACGGATGGAAGAGCTAACCGGTGGGCTGAATTTGCCAGGAATGTAGAGATTGAGAGGCAGTTAGACGGCAGGGTTAATAGCACTGCTTTACGTTGTGTCTTGTAGCTAGACCCTGCTTCTGCATTTGGCATTCTGCTGTGGTGTGCCCTACCTATTGAGTCCCAACTGTTTCCAGTTGTATGCCCTACACTCGCTCTGTCGTTTACCTACGAAAAGTTGTAGCTGTTCCGTTTGAAATTTGCTGTTACTACGGCACAACTAATGCCTTATACGCTGCTGTTCGTTTGTCTTGGTAATATTTGCCGTTCTCCCTCAGCAGAGAACATCATGAATCATCTGATTGCTCAAGCAGGTTTAAGCGATCGCATTCAATGTGATTCAGCAGGTACCGCTAGCTATCACGTTGGCAGTCCGCCTGATCGTCGGATGGCGCTCGCCGCGCAACAGCAAGGTCTTACACTGCGTGGTAAAGCACGGCAATTTACAACGGCAGATTTTGAGACATTCGATCGCATTCTGGCAATGGATCGAGAGAACTTTAACAATATCTGTGCCCTTGACCCAGGTGGTAACTATCGGTCAAAGGTGCAGCTCATGTGTGATTTCTGTACTCGTCATACTTTACAAGAAGTACCTGATCCTTACTACGGTGGCACTGAAGGGTTTAATCAGGTGATTGACTTATTGTTTGATGCCTGTGAAGGGTTGCTGTATGACGTAAACCAACAGCTAGCGACGAGCAAAACGTCTTAACTGATTAGCTTGTGGTGGGCAGTTTTTTAGTTGTAAGAATCACTCTAAAGGCGGACGAATAACTCAAAGTGCTTCGATCGCTTGCTTCAGATCAGCCGTCAGCAATTGAGCACTTTGCTTCGGTGCTTTTGCATTATACGCAGATACCTGTATTGGCTGACCAATGCAGACCTTGACCTTGCAGCGCCACGGCACAGACGGATCGCTGTAATGGATATGAATCGGAACAATCTGGATACCAAGCTTGGGTCGGCTACTTTCTGCCTGAAGCGCTAGCCGAGCCAGACCTGGCTTGAGACGCTGTACTGGAGTATCGCGAAAGATATTGCCTTCCGGGAAGATCACAAGGGTTTCGCCATCTTGTAGCAGATCAACCCCATGACGTAGGCTAGCGATCGCCGGACGGCTAGGATCGATCGGAAAGCCACCTAATCGTCGAATAAACCAGCCTTGCAGCCCTCTAACTTCATTTGCCGAGACCATGAAGCGCGGATGATTCCCTGTGATATCGTGTCCCGCAGCATAGGGAATCATCATGGCATCCCAGCGAGAACGATGAGTGGGGGCAAGAATCACAGGACCAGTCTGAGGAAGATTGCCACGCCCGATGACTTCAACCTTCCTGAAATAAGCGGGTACAACAAGATAACGACCAAGCGGATAGACGAGCGATGCTAACCAGGATGAACATTGTGACGACGCAGCGATCGATGCGCTTTGACCCTGGCTTTGACTCTGAGAGATGCCACCTTTAAGCAGTTTCACAAAAAGCGAATTCTTTGCTGCTGGCTGCTCAGAGTCAATCCTAGATGGATCAGAGGGGTAGCACTCCTGACATTTTTCTGGTTCTGGGGCAAGTGAAGTCACCGACGTATCAGCACTGGTTGGCAGGTGCCCTGAAGCGTAAAGTGGTCTAGTTGGATCGAGCGAGTTCATAGGGTGACGAGGGGAACGAAGGGCGGAAACAACACGTAAACCTACCGTAGAGCGCTACGCGATCGTCATTGTTATCGCTAAGGACACTTTCTAGGGTGTCATGAACTATGATGACGACGCTGGGCAAACCAATCCTGTAGCTGTTGTCGGCAAGGCACTTCTAGCACACCACCGATGACAGGAAGACGATGGTTAGAACAATCGCTGTCAGGTATATTTAGCACCGATCGCACTGCTCCAGCTTTGGGATCATCGGCTCCATAGATTAGCTGCCCCAGTCGTGCCAGCACTAGCGCCCCCGCACACATCGGACAGGGTTCCAACGTAACGTAAAGGGTACATTGTGTGAGATGCCAATCATTTAGTACTTGTCCTGCTGCTCGTAGTGCGAGAATCTCGGCATGGGCAGTTGGGTCGTGATCCCGCTCACGCCGATTCTCTGCCTCTGCGATCGCTCGTCCATTCCCATCAACGATTACGGCACCTACTGGCACGTCTCCCGCTTCGCCAGCCATCTGAGCCAGGGCGAGCGCTCGCTCCATCCACTGCCGATGCCGCACGTATTCTGGATGGTTAAAGGGTGGAGAAGGCAAAGGGTGAGGAGTCAACCGTGAAGAGGGGAAGGGGGAAAGGGGAAAGCGTGAAGGGGGAAAGGGAAAGCCATTTTAAGTGTCAGCTTTTGCCTTTTGCCTTCTAACTGCTAGCTGCTAACAGCAAGTCGAGCTGCTGTTCTTGATCAAGCTGGTAGAGGTCATCACAGCCACCAATGTGCTGTTGATTGATAAAAATCTGCGGCACAGAACGTTTCCCGTTAGAGCGTTCTGCCATTTTAGTTCTGGCTGCTTCATCACCATCAATTTTGTATTCTGTAAAGCTAGCTCCTTTCCACCATAGGAGCAGTTTGGCGCGAATGCAGAAGGGGCACGTCTGCCAGGTATAGATTTCCACGTTAGCGTTGACTTGCTCAGGATAGCGTTTGAGCAGGGAGTTGAGCGTTTTCAGCATGGGTTGATCGCTCCACGATCGCAGGTATAAACAGCTTGAAAAACAGTTTAAAGAGAAGGGAAAGGCGTTACTACTAGTATGCCAAGTCCAGCCAGGGCGATCG
>DATNQS010000035.1:0-5061 GCA_036703925.1 Candidatus Sericytochromatia bacterium | reverse complement strand
TTCATCAAGCCAAGAGCAGACGACCACAATGTCGCAGTTGAACTACTTACAGGGTGTGCCCGTACTGGTGCTTGATGATGACCCAGATCCCTGGCGCTGCTCACTTTTGTACTCAAGACGGAAGGTGCTGTTGTCAGGTCTGCCGACTGTGTCGCAGCGGCTCAGACCAGTTTTTTAGCCCAGCCCCCGCAACTGGTTGTAAGTGATATCGCGATGTCCGGCACTACTGGCTATGACTTGATCGCCTGGCTGCGAGCGCGGAGTCCGGCCGCCGGGGGGCGAGTGCCAGCGGTGGCCTTGACGGCCATGGCAAGGCCATCTGACCGTCAGCAAGCCTTAGAGGCTGGGTTCAACGAACATCTTACGAAGCCAGTCGATCTAGCGTCACTGCTGCTGGTGCTAGAGCGCTTGCTACAGAGCGCTCAGTCCAGCCAAGGGCTAGGAAAGCCAGAGGACAGTGTTGCTGCCTGCTAAAGCCTGACCCTGAGAAAACCGGTAAAGCGCCACTAGCTGGCTAACCATCGCGCTCGGACTTAACCGTCCTCTTCTGAAAGCTACCATTTTGAGGGGTTTGCAAACTAGCCCCAATTGATACCTTACTAGACCAGTCACCCAACGCCACGTTACAGGAACGCAGTCAGGCCATGCGAGGCACATACTTTTCCCTAGGGGTCCTCAGAGCATGAGAGCCGAAGAAGGCGAGGACCTGAGTGCAAACCTTTTTGAGGGCGGCGCGATCAGTGCGCTGCTACGCACACGCGATTGGTCACAAACACTGCTGGAGGCGGTCGAAACCTGGTCAGAGAGTGTGAAAATGACTGTGCAGGTGCTACTGACCGCACTTGATCGAGCGAAGCAGCCAGAAACAGCACCGCTAGAACGAGAAGCTGACCAGCCGCAGGCGTGCCCCTCAGCCGCTGTCCAGCAAGCGGCTCAAGCCGCTACCTTTCGAGTCAGGCTTGCCAACGCGCTGCGTCCGCTGACCGATGCCAATGAAATTCAGGCGCTCGCTGCCCGCCTTGTAGCTGTCATCCCGCTAGGCTAGCCGTCACTTGAGCGGTACTTCATTGCCAGTAATGGTGGCATACCCCGGGTTGCTGCTGCAATTGCTCAGAGAGTGCAGCACGCTCAAGCGCCATGCCTAGTTGCATGGCTAAACGATGGAGCAGCACCAGCTCCGTTTGTTGCCAATGTCGTGGTTGCTGGCATTGGTGAGCGATGAATAGCCCCCATAAGCCCTCACCTTGTAGGATTGGCACAACCATGTTGGAACGAACCTCAAAGCGCGCCAGTAGATCAATGTGGCACGGTGCCAACACGCCCTCGTGAATATCGTCAACCGCTCGCGTCCGTCCCTCTTGGTAATACTGCACATAATGCTCCTGAAAACAGGAATCATTAATGGCAAGACCCAACAGTGGTGACCAAGGTTCGGTCACAGCTTCTGCCACCACCGTGCCCCGCCAGTCTGGGGCAAAGCGGTAAACAATCAGGCGATCGACCTGCAAAAGTTGGCGCGTCTGAGCCACTATGAAAGTGAGCATGGCCTCGACCGAGCGTAAGCGGCTCAGTTGCTCAGCGATCTTACCCGCACCTTGTTCCTGTTGCACTTGCAGTTCCAACGCCGCTCTAATTTGCTTTTGCTTCGTACTTTGCTGTGCTTGGGTGCGCAGCGCTAGCTCTAAGGTTTGCGTCTGTCGCACCAGCGTGTCTAATTGCTGCTCCATAGAGGCCTCTAACGAGACTGCTGTCGCGCTGGCTTGAGCAGACGCGACGGCATGTCCTGCTTTGGGTGGCGTTGATGCCGCGAAGGGCATCTGAATCATGCCCTCTCGGAGTAAGACAGTGAGTGCCTCTGGTGGCAACGGCTTACTGAAGAGATAGCCTTGAGCACTCTGGCAGCCTAAGGTGCGCAAGCATTCAAGTTGCTCCACTGTTTCCACCCCTTCGGCTAGCACTTTCAAATGGAGTCCTTGCCCCAACGCAATCACGGCTTTAGCAATGGCGGCGTCACTCGGATCAACTATTAGATCCCGGACAAAGGACTGGTCAATTTTGAGGGTGTGGAGGGGAAAATGCTTGATTGAGTTCAGCGAGGAGTAACCCGTGCCAAAATCATCCATCGCTATCTGAATGCCCATCTGCCTTAGTTCTTGCAAGACTGCCACCGTAAACTCGCTATCCTGCATGGCAATGCTCTCGGTAATTTCTAATTCCAGGTAGCACGGCTGCGTTTGGGTTGCCTGCAAGGTTTGCGCGATCATTTTCACCAAATCGCGTTGCTGAAATTGCCGCATCGAGAGATTGACGGCAATCCGCATGGGCGGGAGTCCTGCTGCACACCAGGTTTGATGTTGTTCGCAGGCGGTTCTGATCACCCAGTCGCCGATCGGACAAATCAAGCCTGTTTCTTCCGCGAGCGGAATAAACTGATTCGGGGGTACCAACCCAAGCTGCGGATGCTGCCAGCGGATTAACGCTTCCAGTCCGATGCACTCACCCGTGTGCAGATCGACTTGGGGTTGGTAGTACAGCAACAGTTCGTCTTTGGCGAGCGCTTTGCGTAAGTCGGTTTCCAGTGCCAATTGCTCACGCGCCTTGTTGTTCATCTCTGGCGCGTAGAACTGATATTTGTTGCGCCCTTGCTCCTTAGCACGGTACATCGCCGTATCCGCATTCTTCAGGAGGATCGTTGCATTTTCACCATCGTAGGGAAATAAAGCAATGCCCAGACTGGCACTGAGATAAAGCTCTTGCTCCTCCAGCAAAAAGGGTGTGTTCAGTCCCTCTAGAAGGCGTTGCGCTATCTTGCTGATGTCCTCGATGTAAGTATTGTGCGGGAAGAACAGTGTAAATTCATCGCCACCCCAGCGCGCCACAAGGTCCCCTTGCCGCAAACATGACTGGAGCCGCCGCGTGACTTGCTTAAGCAATTGGTCTCCCACGGCATGACCGAGCGTGTCGTTGACGGTTTTGAAGCGGTCTAAGTCCAGAAACGCCACCGCCAGCATTTCACCCCGCTGTTGTGCCTGCAGCAAAGCCAGGGAAAGTTGTTCATCAAAGAGGAGACGATTGGGTAGCGCGGTGAGTCGATCATGGGATGCTTCATGCCGCAGCATCGACTCACCGCGCTTTTGCATCGCTGCCATGTAGAGGTGAGTGCCGATCGTCTGCGCTAACTTTCGTTCTTCTGGTTGCCAAATCGGGCTTTGCTCTGTCTTGATTTCGCGCCAAGCCTCAAACGACTGCCGCGGTAATTGATTGCGGTTGTCCGACTGGCAGCAACCGGCCCAGAGGATTTCGGAGTCGTAGCCATTGCGGAAGATGGTTAACCAGCCGACACATTGCTGCTGATACCGCAGCGGCACAATCAAAGCAGTGCGAATCAGCGTCTCTGTAAAAGCCTCTGCCAGTGCTTCTCCGGGGACAGCTTGAGACAGATCCAGGACGTAGGGCAAGGGGATGCCATTGTCCGCTGCATCAGGCTGCGGCATCAGGGTAGAGGGACTGAGCAAGCCGCTTGCTTGCTCCCAAGCGACAGCTTCATGGGTCGGCTTGACGCTGTTCGTCGCAGCTGAACAGTGCATCAACGCTTCCCAGTCAGCGCTTTCTTCCAAACGGGCGTGAGTGGGTTGCGCTCCAGTCGTGTAGAGTTGGGCCGCACTATCGGTCGGTTCCGCGATGAAGTAGAGCCGTCCGCCGGAGCCGCCTAAGGCTTTTACCGTTTCCGCTAAAACCATTTGTCGCATGGTCGCTAGGTTGATTGGACCGTGCAACAAGCTGCTGATCTGATTGACCGTCGCTTCGTAGTGGGCTTGCTGCTGCACTTGGTGCAGCAGTTTGGACTGAGCAATAGCGATCGAGACTTGATCGACTAGCAGTTGCACAATCTGTAGCTCTTGCTCTGAGAAGTCACGGGGTTGAGTGTGATGTACGACTAGCAAGCCCCAAAGTTGATTTTGATGGAGCATCGGCACCGTTAAGGAAGCCATGACACCCGTACCGAGCAGGTATTGGAGATGACAAGGATCAACCGGAGCGTAACGGACATCTTCAACCGCTAACGGCGCTCTAGTGCCGGAGTGGTCTAGCCGACTGGAGTGTTTACGTTGCGCCGCTACATCCACAATCACGCGTTGTCGGGCTTTAAGAAACAGTTCACGCGGTAGATCAGAAATATCGCTGGCGGGAAAATGCAGGCCCAGCAGGGAGGGCAACCGCTGCTCGGCGATCGACTCCGCTAGCACAGCCCCACACCCATCGGACTCAAAGCGGTAGATCTTGACCCGATCAATGCTTAGAAAGGCACGGATTTCCTGTACAGCAGTTGAGAGAATGTCTTGCAGCTCTAATGATTGACGAATCCGATTGCTAAGGCGATAAAGCAAAGGCTCTTGCTGCAAATTCTGCTCAAAGCTTTGTGGTGTCATCTCTTTACTTCCAACGATTTGAGCGCTATGCCGAGCGCTCCCCTGTTCTGCATACTTAGTATGGGCATGTAATGGATAAGACTAACTTACTTTCCGCAAGCTTCATCCTTCTGAGGCTCGCCGGAGCAAGCGAAACTTCATACGCAAGTGTACAGTGACTTTTTATTTGTCGTGGAGACGCATTAGTTGGAGCTAGCTTGGTAAGGCTGATGACCAGATGATCGGTTGCTGAACAATCGCTCATCTGCAAACCTGTAACAGCGAGAGTTTACGAGCGACACGAATTTGTCTTGATGTCATTTAATTTGGCTCTGTACAGGTGCCGATTGATAAGCATGGCTAACAATCAACTAGCGCTTCCGCTACTGGACTAGCCACCAACTGGCACAATCCTTGGAACCCTTGCACAGCAGCAGTTTTACTTTTTTAGCTGCTTGCCCGTCTGCTGTCTTAACGTGAGTTTCGGATAAGGTCATCAGGCTAAAGCGTTGTCTAGATTGAGGGAGGGCTTCTTGGGTTGGTGACAGTAAGCAATCAAGCCGCACAGGAGGTTGACGCCGAAGTTGACGGGGCTACGATGGCGCGAAGGCTCGATTTGAGAGATGTTCTTGAGTTGGTCAATGATCGATTC
>DATNQS010000034.1:0-4825 GCA_036703925.1 Candidatus Sericytochromatia bacterium | reverse complement strand
ACATGAGCAAAGGCGATCGCCTCAGGCAAATGCGACACCCAGCTACTCATCAAGTCGAGGATGCGTGTGTTTGGCTGCAAGCGTTCCTGATAAAGATCGGTCAACTGCTGAATAAAGCCTTCGTCAACATGGGTGACAAAGCGCGGCTGTTCGTAAAAGAGGTTGTCGTTTGTATCGTCAAGTTTGGTGCGCTGTTCAGGGCGTAGCAGCATAGCGTCTAAGAGAGGAATAGTTTAAGGGCTGGAGCTTTGATTATGAAGATATGTTAACAAAGTCCAGCCTTAGATCTCTGCGAAGGTCACGGAACTAAAAGCCTTGCCACTTTGAAGATGCCTCGAAGCTCTTCAGCAGTACGTTACGAGAACTCTGATTCACGTCGTCTCAAAAGAAAACAGTAGGTTTTACTACTCGCGATCGCTCCAGCATCGATCGCTGAATGTTCTTAAACAACGTCGAGGCAAGGTTGCGAAACACTGCTTCACGGCGGGTTTTCACACCATGCACAAACAAAAGATAGTCAGTTGCCATTGCAGTACTCCTGGGACTAGAGCCAAATTCACCTGGATGATTCTTTGTTCCGGGTGAACTTAGCATAGACAAATGCTTGAGGCAATTTTTTGTACGGCTCAGACGTTGTAGCATCACCCATCACTCGATCCAGACGTACAACTATCCGGACGTACGAAAAGTATTCTGATCAATGGAAAAGATACGACTGTCCGTTTCAGAGTTCGATCGTGCCACGCAGAGTACAACTGCTACCCCATCTCACTGCTAAAGAGTTAAAAGACCGTTACCAGCAAGCGCAAGACCATATTGAAGCGCGTCGATGGCACTTGCTGTACCTTGTTAACCAACAGTGGACAGTGAAGCAGGCAGCAGAAAGCGTGGGCTTAAACTACGATTACGCTAAAGAAATCGTCCGTCGCTACAACCAGAACGGCGAAGCTGGCATCCAAAACCGCAGTCAGCGAGGCAAACCCTCGCCGCGATCGCTCCTGACCCTGGTTCAGCAGCAAGAACTACAGCAAGCGCTTTGCAGTGCCCCTCCTGAAGGCGGACGCTGGACAGGACCGAAAGTTGCCCGCTGGATCGCTGCCAAAACTGGCAAACAGGTCTGGAACCAGCGTGGTTGGGATTATTTGCAGCGTTTAAAGAGTTAGCGGTTGTGCAAAAACAACGTCACATTTTTAGAACCAACCGCTACAAACTATTGCGACCACACTCCACTGCATGAGGAATCACCATAAGCACAGCTCATGAGTAAGTTTACCTAACAAAACTTTACAAATGGCGATCGCGCAACAGATAATAGAGGTGTAGCAAGTTACAAAAACCCAATTGTCATTAGACAGAGAGGCAGGTATGGTAGCACTCACCGATCGGCAGCGCTTAACATTAGAAACCGTTGCATTGGCACAGGCTGATGGAGTTAGCGAGTCTGATACCACTATCATTCGTTGTCTAGATTGGGATCGAGAACGCTTCGACATCGAATTTGCGCTCAACAATGGCACAACCTACAACTCATTCCTCATTCGTGGTGAAAAGGTTGCTCTGGTTGATACCTCCCACGAAAAGTTTCGGCAGCTTTATCTAGATACTCTGAAAGACTTGATTGATCCCGCTGCGATTGATTATCTGATCATCAGTCACACTGAGCCAGATCACAGCGGTTTGGTAGCAGATATCCTGAAGCTGGCTCCTCATGTGACGGTCGTTGGTGCAAAGGTCGCCATTCAATTTCTAGAAGATCTGGTGCATCGGCCCTTTGAGCGAAAGCTAGTGAAGAATGGCGATCGCCTTGATCTGGGCAATGGGCATATGCTGGAGTTTGTCTCTGCGCCTAACCTCCACTGGCCCGACACTATCTTTACCTACGACCACAAAACGCAAGTGCTGTATACCTGTGATGCGTTTGGGATGCACTATTGCGACGATTCC
The DNA here is from genome assembly GCA_036703925.1 of Candidatus Sericytochromatia bacterium. GTDB lineage: Bacteria > Cyanobacteriota > Cyanobacteriia > Leptolyngbyales > Leptolyngbyaceae > Stenomitos. Next base: position 2,881 of record DATNQS010000034.1, on the reverse strand, counting down.
ACTTTTGATGAAGACCTGGAGCTGATTGAGTCGGACTATCGCTACTATTACGACTGCTTGATGGGACCCAATGCGCGATCGGTGCTCTCTGCCCTCAAGCGTATGAGCGATCTGCCTGGGGTCGCAACGATCGCGACAGGGCATGGTCCACTCTTGCAGTACAACCTAGAAGAGTTGGTCGGGCGCTATCGCACTTGGAGCCAGGAGCAAGCAAAAGCCGTGACCACAGTTGCACTCTTTTACGTTTCTGATTACGGTGCGGCAGAGCGTTTGGCACACTCGATCGTCCAGGGCGTTATGAAAACGGGCGTGGCGGTGGAACAGATGGATCTTCGTACCGCAGAACCCCACGAAATCCGAGAACTGGTCAGTCTTGCGTCTGGTGTCGTGATCGCCATGCCACCTCAGTCCGGTAACTTTGCCTCTGCTGCAAAAGCTGCTTTGGGAACAATTCTGGCTGCAACCCACGCGAAGCAATCCTTTGGTCTCTTTGAAAGCGGTGGCGGCGACGATGATTCGGTACATTTGCTACGAAACAAGCTGCAAGACGTGGGCTTATCTGAAGCCTTTCCGCCCATTTTGGTGAAGGAAGCACCGACCGAGGCGACGTATCAACTTTGTGATGAAGCGGGTACTGACTTGGGGCAATGGCTGACCCGCGATCGCACCATCAAGCAAATGAAATCGCTGGATGGCGATCTAGACAAAGCGCTGGGTCGCTTAAGCGGTGGGCTGTATATCATTACCGCGCAGAAGGGGACAGCCTCTAGCGCTATGCTTGCATCCTGGGTGGCTCAGGCAAGCATCGAGCCGTTAGGCATCACGATCGCGGTTGCTAAGGATCGGGCGATCGAATCCTTTATGCACGTGGGCGATCGCTTTGTGCTGAACATTCTCGAAGAAGGTAGCTATCAGCCGTTGATGCGGCACTTTTTGAAACGCTTTGCGCCTGGAGCCGATCGATTTGCAGGGGTCAAAACCTATCCGGCAACCAACGGTGCACCGATTCTGTCAGAGGCTTTGGCATACCTGGAGTGTGAAGTCACGAGCCGGATGGAATGCAGCGACCATTGGATCGTCTACAGCACGATCGATGCGGGTCGCCTTGCAAAGCAAGATGCGCTGACGGCAGTACATCATCGGAAGGTGGGCAACCATTACTAGAGTTAATTGTTAGCGGTCAGCAGTCAGCAGTCAGCGTTTGGCAATGAGCGCTGACAGTTAGCAGTCAGAATTAACTCAAAACTCAAAGCTTCCCTTCGGCTTCCCAACCGCTTCTGCTCCCCATGCCTCTCTGCCATCCCCTCACCCTCTCACTGCTGCTATGTCTTCTCCCAATCCGTTCTTTAAGGCGATTGCCAGTTTCTTTAAATCCCCTGCGCCCTCGCCAGATATCTTAGAGGAACCGGATGTGCAGGAGGCGATCGCGGAAGTAGAGACTGAAGCGGATGGAACGGCTGACGCTGTGCCACCTGTAGAGATTCGACCGCGTGATGTACAGGTAGCGCCGATTGGAGATGGTACGACTGTGCTGCGATCGCGCACGTGGGATCGACTCAAGTTTGAAGTCGAGTACGGTCGGCAAAAGGGCACTACAGCCAATGCCTATCTCATCCAGGCAGACAAAATCGCTCTGCTTGATCCACCAGGCGAATCGTTTACAGACATTTTTCTTACCGCATTACAGCAGCACCTCGATTTGTCACAACTTGACTACGTGCTGGTAGGGCATGTTAACCCAAACCGCATTACAACGCTCAAAAAGCTGCTGGCACTTGCACCACAGGCAACGATTATTTGCTCAAAACCAGCGGCAATCTTCTTACGCGCAGCTTGGGCAGACGATAACGCGCAGATTAAGCCCATTCGTGGTGACGAGGTGTTGGACTTGGGTCAGGGACACGCACTCCAATTTGTGTTTGTGCCGACTCCCCGCTGGCACGATGCCCTTTGCACCTACGACCCTGCCACACGCATTCTGTTTACCGACAAATTCTTTGGCGCACATGTCTGCGATGAGCCAGTGTTGGACGAAAACTGGAAGCAGCTTGATGACGATCGACACTACTATTTCGACTGCCTTCATGCGGCTCAGACCCGTCAGGTTGAGACAGCGCTGGATAAGTTTGCCACGTTTACGAAAACGAAACTCTATGCGCCTGGTCATGGTCCGATGGTACGTTATAGCCTCAGCCGGTTGACGTACGACTATCGGGAGTGGAGCCAGCAGCAGAAGACGAAGGATTTAACTGTGGTAGTGCTCTATGCATCTGCCTATGGCAACACAGCGACGATTGGGCAGGCGATCGCCAAAGGTATTGCCCAAACAGGTGTTCAGGTTGAGTGTGTCAACTGCGAGTTTGCTGACCCTGCTGAGATTACTAGTCTGGTTGAGCAATGCGATGGGTTTATTATTGGCTCACCAACGTTGGGCGGACACGCCCCTACGCAAATTCAGACGGCGTTAGGTATCATTCTGTCTACGGCTCCAAGAACGTTATTGGCAGGTGTATTTGGTTCCTATGGTTGGAGCGGTGAGGCAGTTGAGCAAATCGCAGAAAAGCTAAAAGACTCCGGGTATCGGCTGGGGTTTGAGACACTGCGGGTCAAGTTCAAGCCGACTGAGGAGGCGCTTCAGCAATGCGAAGCTATTGGCACAGATTTTGCCCAAAGCCTCCGTAAAGAGAAACGCATTCGTGCCCCGTATCAAAATGCGGCAGATGGACAGACCGATCGCACTGGGCAAGCGGTTGGACGAGTAACTGGTTCGCTCTGTGTACTGACTGCAACGCAGGATGACACCAGGCTGGGCTTGCTCACGTCCTGGGTTTCACAAGCCAGCTTTAATCCGCCAGGGCTGACGATTGCGATCGCTAAAGAC
>DATNQS010000033.1:0-2620 GCA_036703925.1 Candidatus Sericytochromatia bacterium | reverse complement strand
TCTACACCACCGAGACCAACGCCACTGCAAACAAGACCACAAGTGCCTGCACTCTGGTAGGTTACGCTTGCACCGTGATCGTTTGTTGTAAGGCTGTTGGGTAATAAGCCATAGGGACGCAGAGTGGAAAACGCCTTCACTTTGCGTCCCTACGCGTTTAGTCGTATGCGTTTGATGCTGAACTCGCGAATCCAGGGTGCAGGGGTCGAACCTGCCTGGGGCGAATTATGAGTTCGCTGCCTAAACCGCTCGGCCAACCCTGGGTGCCATTATTGTACCTCGATTTTTTTGACTTGCTTCAGCCCTTCCTGGTTTACACTTTGGTTAGGTGAGAAGGATGGAGTCAATGCCTCTACCTTCAAGGCTTTACTGCAAAAAATTCTAGTCGTTTAAAACTTTTATGCTGCATCATGAGCGTCTGTGTCTAGAATTAGAGCGATCGCCGCTAACGTATTAGCTAGCGCTTTTACCCTCAGCTCCTTGCCCTCAGCCTACCCAACACCAGCTCATGAAACTGAATTCTACCGTAGCACTGACCTTGATTCTTCTGGTGTCGATGGTCGCCGCCGGATTAATCAGCGCTTCGTGGGGCACTGCGCTGGGGCGAGAGGCACTTAAAGGCATTACGCAACCAGATACTCGCCCCACAAACAATAAGGCTGGGGGGCAAACAGGTACTGTTCGGCGAGAAGAACTCACTGTTTTGCCAGAGAATAAAATTATTACTAATGTGAAAGCTCGCATGAATGGTGGTGCAGCAAAAGGCGCGAAAGCTAGCTCGTCCGAACCGCCTGCTGCGAAAGCACCGATCGGTGAAGGTGCTGTGCCGCAGTTTCCGCTGACCACTAAAAGCCAGGACGTTGTACTAGAGGTTAAATCGGCGCGTCAGCAGGGAGAGCTTTTTGTCTTGACGGTCAACCTTCGTAATGAAGGTCAGCAGCCAGTCCAGTTTGTCTATGATGCGTTGACGATCACTGATGAGAAAGGACAAACCCTTAAAGCCACGACTGATGGCTTGCCTGCGGAACTGCCAGCGTCTAGCGGTGCCTTTCCTGGCACGATTAGCATTCCTGCTGCGTCCCTTGAGGGGGTAAAAAACGTGGCTCTTTCCCTCAGCAGCTATCCCGACAAGCAGCTTCAGCTTCAGTTACCGAATGTCCCTGTTGTTCGGTAGAAGTCTCTCGCTCCATGACCCTCTAGGAGAGATCCTTCGACCGTGCTACCCATGATAGGCTGCTTGCCCCCTAGCTTTATCGTTCATCGTTTTGTCATCCCGATCGGGCTAATCGCCCCCTCTACAACGAATTTCACCTGGTCAGACATCGTGGCGCGTCTTTCAGCAGTGCTGCTGCTGATTGCTATCAATGCGTTTTTTGTAGCGGCTGAGTTTTCAATGGTTTCTGTGCGACGATCGCGCATTAAGCAGCTAGTCGATGCCGGTGATCTTCAGGCGCGCACTGTACAGAACCTACAGCAAAGTATTGAGCGCTTACTGTCTACAACCCAACTGGGTATTACGCTTTCGAGTCTAGCGCTGGGCTGGATTGGGGAGAACGCGATGGCAGGTCTGGTTGCCCATTGGTTAAGCCAGCTACCGCTAGCAGAGAACAATCGGCACGTGCTCACCCATTCGATCGCCATCCCCATCACGTTTTTGCTGCTTGCTTACCTGCAAATTGTGCTGGGTGAGCTGTGCCCCAAGGCTGTCGCACTCCTGTATTCAGAGCAACTGGCGCGGTTTCTTGCGGCTCCTAGTTTAGCGATCGCCCGCATCTTTCACCCGTTCATCTGGATTTTGAACCAATCGACTCGGCTGCTGCTACGGTTGGGCGGCATTCAATATACCGGACAGGGCTGGTCAAATCAGGTAACGCCAGAAGAACTCCAGCTCATTATTGCCATGTCGAGCGAGTCTACTGGGTTGGAAGCGGAAGAGCGCCAGTTGTTACGCAATGTCTTTGAGTTTGGCGATGTGTCAGCGGGTGAAGTGATGGTGCCGCGTACCAGCATTGCTGCCATTCCCTACGATGCCACACTCAAGAGGTTTCTCGAAGAAGTTGCCGAGTCAGGGCATTCACATTACCCAGTGGTGGGTGAGTCGCTGGACGATGTGCGCGGACTGCTTCATTTTCGGGAGTTAGCCGCTCCACTCGCGCAGGAAGCACTTAACCTGGACAGCCCAATTCGAGACTGGTTGCGTCCCGCTCGGTTTGTACCAGAATATATGCTGCTGAGTGAGCTACTACCGCTGATGCAACGCTCGCGCCAGCCGATGGTGATGGTCGTCGATGAATATGGTGGTACAGCAGGATTGGTGACGATCGAAGACCTGATTGCCGAGATCCTGGGCGATACGGCTGAACTTGACAGCGACGATACAGCTAGCATTCAGATTTTGGATGAGCGAACGTTCTTAGTCCAGGCGCAGATTGATCTAGAGGAAGTCAACGAGGCGTTGAATCTGGAGTTGCCGTTAGCCGATGATTACCAGACGCTTGGCGGCTTTCTCCTTTTTCAGCTCCAAAAAATCCCACAGCTTGGCGAAAGCTTGCACTACGGCGATGCTGATTTCACCATCATCTCGGCTGAAGGTCCTCGTTTACACCAAATCCAAATTCAT
>DATNQS010000032.1:0-2915 GCA_036703925.1 Candidatus Sericytochromatia bacterium | reverse complement strand
GCACTGGTTTGCCTGACAGCGTTTTATCAAGCAGAAGTGGGCATTGCCGATGCGCCACCGCTCCTGCCAGGCATTCTCAGCATTGCGATCGCGCTTGGGTTTATTCTCGCTGGCTTGCTACTCCACATCCGTGCCTTTCTCTTCGTCGGTACGGCTGTTTTTATGATCCAGGTGCTCCGACAAGTCGCTCGTTTTGCCAGCGAATCGCTGCCGTTATGGTCAATGGGCATCGTTCTAGGCATCGCATTTATCTGGATTGCCGCCACGTTTGAAGCCCGCCGCACCCAAATTTCGACCTTGATGAACTATTGGTCTACCGAACTGGAAGCCTGGGAATAAGGGTGAAGGCGCTTAGAGCGATAGCCCTAGCTTGATACCCAGTGCCGTGTGCATAACCAACAAGCCGATCGCCACGGTGCCCAGATAGGCATGAAGCATCCGCAAGCCAGACTTGTCGCCCCAGAAGCCAGCCAGTGAGAGGCTGCTATTGGTTGCCAGTAGACCGATCGCAGCCGTGCCTGTCCAAAAGTGCGGGCTTTCGAGAATGGGCTTTTGCTGCATGACCAGCGACAACACGCCGCCTGTATAGCCTAAAGCCAGAAACAAAAACATCAGGGGCGCTAATTTGCGATGGTCAGCACGATTTTTGGCAGCCACTTCTTTGTCGGTAGCGAGCCGTCCGCGCCACCCTGCATAGGCTACATAGCTACCCATGACGAAGATCACAATACCCATCATGGCGGGGTGCCCCCATTGGGTGATGAGTGCTGGAATGCCCAGACTCCGAAACCAGGCAGCGATCGGCTCTAGCAGTTCACTTAGACTTGTCATAGTTATCCTCATCCACGGTGTCAAACGATGCGGTGTTCAGGTTTAAATTAATTTACATCTTGACCGACCGTTATAGTCTTGCTGGCTGTGATCGCTACTGTGACTTTCTAGCGCTCACATTCAAAGCCCTCTATAGTAATCAGTGGTTCTAACAGGATACCGTTACAGATGTGACTAATCATTTGCGTCGCAACTGCTTCATCGGGTATCCTCACACCATCCCGACTGTCAGGCAAGCAATGCGATTTTGGCGACGACTCATCTACTCTCTACAAAAGACCTTCAGCGATGAGAGCTTTTCAAAGATGCTGCGAAGCTTTGAAGGGTTTATCTCAAAAGTGCTGTCGATCGCCATGATCTTTGTGATCCTGCTGGCAGTTTACGATCTCCTGCTTTTTCTATTTACAGATGTTTTTACGACTGAACCATACGGTCGCCTTGGCACAGCACTTTTCACCATTTTTGGTTTGTTTCTCAACGTTCTCATTGCACTGGAGATTCTCGAAAACATTACTGCCTACCTGAAACATCATGCCATTCAGGTCGAGTTAGTGATTGCGACATCGCTGGTGGCAGTTTCTAGAAAAATCATTATCCTGGATTTGCAGAAGATCGCTGGTTTAGACTTGATTGCGCTGGCAGTTACTGTGCTATCGCTAGCAATTAGCTATTGGCTTGTGCGTGGTGTACACCGTCGCTCACGACACCAGAACTCTGATGATTGAGAGGGGCAGACGGGGCTGGCGTGTAGGGTAGAAGGTGTATGACGTTGGTGATGGCGTATGACTCAGTTTTTTCAATTTGAAGCCGATTTTGTGGAGTCGCTCCGCTGTGTGCCGATGCAGGTGCGCCTTAAGCTTGATACCTGCGGTGTGAAGTTGAAACTGGCACAGTGGAATCAATTTAACCAGGACGATCGCCGATCGCTGATTGCTTTGCCCTGCGACACTGAAGCCGAAGTGCAAGCCTATCGCCATTTTTTGCAGAGGTTGATTCAAGAGCGAACGGGTACAGTGGCAACCGACCTGGCGATCGATCCTGCACCCGCATGGCTGGATGAGTCTACGATTCCAACCAGCGTGCAGGAAAAAGCTCAGGAAAATGGTGCCGCGATCGTGATCGACCAGTGGGCAGCGCTTGCCCCTGTCCAGCGCTTTGCACTCATTAAGCTCAGTCGCTCTAGCCACGAAAACGCTAATTTTTTGCCTGCGCTAAAAGAATTTCATGTGGTCTAAGCAGCGAGGGAAAAGCCCAACGTTTTGGCTTGCTTAGTGTGTGATTTTGCCTCGGTCGCACTTATTACAGAAAACATCAGAATGCTGGATTCAAGGCGATCTCTTGTTTCTTTAATGGCAATTTGGTCTGTGGAGAGGAGTGGCGAGTTAAGTCTGATTGTAAGCATTTAAGAATTCGTCCCTAGCAACGCCAACTTGTGTGCAGACTGCTCTCAAAGTGCCGCTTTTGATCTTGGAGTGGCTTGGCATGACTAATGGAGTTTCCGTGCTGTCTTCGTTAGTTCTCTTCATCACAATGTGCTCACGTTCACGCACTAAGACAAAACCCAGTAACTTAAACGCTGCGATGACTCGACGCTGTGGAGCATCTACTGGAAATTTCGCCATTAAACAGCAATGCCTGCCTCAGTGATGAAAACTTCGATGGAAGGTATGTCGTCAAGAATTTCCTTACCAAAGACTTCGATGTAGCAAGCGATCGCCGACTTTACATCGGCTAAGGCTTCTTCGTAGGTATCACCCTGACCAACAACCGCTCCTACGATACCAACTGGATAAGCGACATACCCATCTGAATGTTTTTCAATGACGATTTTAAATTGCTTCATGGCTTCTCGTAGCAAGAGCATTAACGCTTAGTTCTGCCTGAAGGTTAATTGGCTAAACACGTCGATTACCTCTATCTTGCCACAGACAGCCGTGTAGCACGGTAATACTGGGAACCTTTATGATCGCACTGACTACAGAAAACATCAGAACGCTGGAGTTGGGGCGATCGCTAAGTTCTCCGATGGCAATTTGATTTGTGGGGAGGATTCGTTAGATCCCTTCGCCACTGTTACCCAGTTT
>DATNQS010000031.1:0-10343 GCA_036703925.1 Candidatus Sericytochromatia bacterium | reverse complement strand
GTCACGTCCTTCACCTCGAACAGCCCAACGCTTTTACACATGCCCTGCAAACATTTTTCAGCTAACGCATGATGGCAGAGTTTAAAGTTTCCTAGCGCCGCTTCGATCCTGTCTGCAAACGCTACTATAGCAGTCCCAGATCATTCGTGAAAATGAAGGGCTTTGTGAGAAAGGTTTCCTTCGGAAACTCTTTTCACAATCCAAATAGGATTGCTATAGAATTTTGTCAAGCGTCTATGTGGTTCGTTTCGTTTTGGGTAAAACCGTACAAAATCAGGATGTGTCAGACCGTTGGAAAGATTATCCTGGTAGTCATGAAACACCGCACAAACGCATGAAGAAAGTTCTGTTCATTCTAGGCGAACTGGACGACGATGATATCGATTGGGTGCTAGAAACCGCCGTCCGGCAAGAAATCGTTGCTGGAACGGTGCTGATTCATGAAGGGCAACCGATCGACACCCTTTATATTCTGCTTGAAGGCGAACTTAGCGTTTCGGTAGCCGCTATGGGCGATCAACAAATTGCTATCCTGTCCAGCGGTGAAGTGGTGGGGGAAATGTCCTTCATTGATACCCGTCCCCCTTCTGCAACCGTCACCGCTGCCAAAAATTCTCTTGTTCTCTCTATTCCTAGAGAACAGCTTGCAACCAAATTGCGTCAAGACATTGGTTTTGCATCACGGTTTTACCGTGCTCTTGCCATTTTTCTCTCCAATCGGCTGCGTGTCACCGTCAATCAACTTGGCTACGGTAGCAATAATCAGTCTGAAAGCACTGACCTACCCAATGATGAGCTGGCACGAGACGCAAAGGATAATGTAGCGCTAGCAGAAACTCGGCTTGATTGGCTACTGAGACGACTGAAGGGACGGTGAAAGGCTGAAGGCTGAAGGCTAAAACGGGTAGGAGAAACTTAAAACGTTTTTTCCTTGCTTCTACAGCATTATCTGTTGCAGAAGCAAGGCTTTTTCCCTCCTTCACCCCTTCCCTCCTTCACCCCTTCATCTTCTACCCATAGCAGCCCCTTTGAAAGTTGCTGTAGCTCTAGACCCCCTCTTGCCACTGGAACCTTTCGATCTTTCACCCAGTCTTTAAACCATCTAATACATATATGGTTAGGTGAATACTTATGTTTAATTTCAGTCGATGGCAGTCTAAAACGGCGTTTATCATTGCTTTAGGAATGACTTCAACCGCGATCGCACCGCTGGCGATCGCCGCAACTGCACCCCCTGCTTCCTATACGGTGGCGCAACTCTTTCCCTCGCAGCAAGCCCCCCGTCGAGTCGCGATTCCAGTTGGAACACGGTTGCCGATTCGGTATGATGGCGCTGAAAAAGTGGTTGTTTCACCAAACGAAACCACGCCTCTCACGTTGGTACTTGACAGAAATATTCGCTCCTCTTCTGGCGACCTTTTGGTGCGATCGGGCAGTCAAATTAGAGGTGAATTAAGACCTGCTGATGGTGGTTCTCAGTTTTACGCGCAGCAGATTACCTTGACGGATGGCACGGTATTGCCGATCGATGCGACCTCTGAAGTCGTTACTAGAACTCAAGAAATTGTGCCAGGAACAAATACTGACGCTGTACTTAAGGGAGCCGCAGTCGGTGCTGGTGCTGCCACTATTATCTCCGGAGTCACTGGCAGACGACGCATCACCCTTGGCAAAATTCTCATTGGCGCGGGTGCTGGCGCGTTAGGTGGCTTAGTCTTTGGCAAAAAACGAGCCGATGTCATTGTGGTTGAACCAAACACTGACCTGACGCTGATCCTAAATGATCCTCTAGTGCTGCGCTAGCACTACCGTCCTAAGAGTGGGCTGCAACGCAGTGCGCCTTTAGGACATTAGACCTGAATGAAGCAGTGTTTTTTGAGGGGTCTTCATCCTTCAAAGAATAGCCTGCTACCGTTTTTGCAGCCGCCAAAGAAAACTTAATTAGCTTCTAGAAATGCTAGACATTAGTTGTATTAAATGAGACGTTTCGTTTCTAAGTGTGAGCAGCAAAAAAGCTCGGTTTTTCTCTATCTTTAGGTTTCAGTAGATTGTGCTGAGTTACCTCTGGAGGGAGACAGAAAAACCGATTGATCCCTGTAGATTAGGAACTGTACTCAAAGTCTCGAAGTGAATGAGTCAATACATTCACTGAGCCGAAAGGTACATTTTTTAACAAAAAATACGGAGATCATTATGAGCTTAGAAGATAGAGTTAAGGCTACTGCCAAAAATGTCGAAGGAAAAGTTCAAGAAGGCGTTGGTAACGTGACGGGCGATCCTCAAACCAAAGCGGAAGGGCAAGCAAAGCAAGCTGAAGCTGAGGGTCGTCATACAGTTGAAGACGTGAAGGATAACGTCAAAAAGATGATTGACTAGTCAACCTGGTCGCTACTCAGGTATGACATTTAAAAGCATAGATAGCAGACTTGCTATCTATGCTTTTACGTTTGTAGCTATGGGTATTATTAACTGAAACCAACCTAGACAAAGATGTGAAAAAACGATTCAAGACATCTTCAATTACTTGCTTGATTAAGGTTTGGTAGATAGGGCTCCAAAAGACAGTGCTTCAAATTCCCGCTTTCTTTACAAAATCGGGAATTTTGCTTTAAAGCAATTTTGGCTCTGCATCCAGTATTTCCATACTGCTCATTTCTAATGGCAAAAAGACGGTCATTACTTCACCCTGTTGGGGTCGATCGCGCACGATAAGCTTGCCACCTAGTGCCTGAAATAAACTTTTTGTCACTGCCAGATTAAGGCTAAGGGTGCCCGTTTCGGGTTGAAACATCAGTAATTGTCCAAGCGATCGCAATAAGGGTCGGTGCTGCTTTTGAGCTGCCATTGCTGAGTCTGTTTCAGACTGAAGCTGCACCTTAAGCTGATTGCCTGCGGGTACCACCTCTACTTGAATATGGCTACCCGCGGGCAGGCTGCGCGTAAACCGTTCGATTAAGCTAGTCAGCGCCTGGTCTAACATCATCGGATCGCTTACAACAGTCGGCATCTTCTGGGGCAGCACAATGTCGAGGGTAAGCTGTCGTTGGCTTGCCTGTTGCTGCCAACGTGGAATGCTTTGCTTAAACATTTCGGCTAAGGGTGTCCGCGTGAGCGACATCTTGCTGGGACGCGACGATGAGGTTTGCAGCTCAACGGCACGAAAGATTAAGCCAAAACGATCGATTTGTTCGCTACATTCCCGATCGATAATGCCTAGACGCTTCAGTACATCCGGAGGAAGGTCAATCCGCTTTAGCAGCGATCGCGTGAGGGTGCGAATGGTTGTAAGAGGCGTACGAATCTCATGAGCCAGGGCTTGCAGCAATTCAACATCCAGGCTGGCAGCATCAGGTAACGGCATCGTCTGGTAATGCGATGGCGCAGAGTGTTTACGGACGTTTTGACGATCGCCTTGACGCTTGCTGGTTGCCTCTTGGCGCTGTGCAATAGACTGCCCCTCAGTCTTTTCGCTGCGTGTTTCTTCTAGCGGCTCTGGTAAATGCGCTAACATCAAGCGGCTAAACCGCATCACAGTTGCATAGTCTGGTGCTACAGGGGCAAATTGCGCTGCTAAGGCATCTAACTGTTCGATCTGCTCAGAATTCATGAGCAAAATGCGGGGGCGAATCGCATTCCACGCTTGTTCGACAACCGTTGGCATAAACGAAAACATGAATGCTGGCTCGCCCAGCAGCGATTCGCCCAAGACCACAACCAGGCTGAAGCGAGACGTTAAGACCAAGCAAAACTGCTCGGCTGCCAGTGGATCACCTGGTAACAAGGGTAAGGCGGACGTTGTTTCTGGCTGGAAAGCGACGGGCGTTGGATCACTTGCCGGAAGCAGTTGTAACGGCAACCAGGCTGCAACATGGAGCGGGTTTGCCGTTAGCGACCAGGTAGAAAAATTGCAGACTAAGGCCGGATGGCTAATGACTGGGAGCGGGCCCGACAGCACAAAACCCTGCGTCGTTGGTTCAGCGTCACTCGCTTCAGCCGTTGCCACCAGGTTTTGCAGCAGCAGACTCAAGGCAGCGATCGCCCCAGACCATTCTCGCTCTGCACGCACACGCTGTAACGCCGAGCGGTGCGATCGAAGTGGTGCGATCGACTCCATTGTTGCTGCTGGCGCTGCCAGTGGCGCTGAATAATCCATCCAGGTTGGATCGTTTAACGCCAGAATTTCACTTAAAGTTGGTAGTAACCATTTAGGCACAATGTTCACTTCTACTTAGGGATACCCGTCGTTGGCATACCCTTCTGCATAACTCCTACTATGACCATATCTGGATTATTGATCAAAGAGGAGCCGTGGAACCGAACAACGAGGTGACGATGTCCGGTAAGGGAGCATTAAGAGTCAAGTTGTGGCAGCAGCCCCATACGTCGATAAATGAGTCGCATTGATCGCCTCATTTCCGGTAGCTGCTTGGTAAACAGAAGGGAACCACTAATACAGAGAATGCCGCCAAGCAGGAGCGTATTGGGCGCACCAATGCGGGTCGCAAGACTGCCTGCCACTAAATTACCGAATGTGACGGTGCTGGTAAACGCCATCATGTAGAAGCTCATCACTCTGCCACGCTTATCATCATCAACGATCGTTTGCAGCACGGTATTACCGGAGGTGTGTTGCAAGACTAAACCCATGCCAATGAGTAACACTGCCAGCATAGACAACCACAGCACATGAGACAGGGCAAAGACAATCAGCGCACTACCAAAAATGGCTGGGGCGATCGCAATCAGCTTACTTAGCCCCAGCGCATTCGGTCGAGCACTTAGATAAACAGCAGCAATCAGTGCGCCTAGCCCAGACGATGCCATCAAAAAGCCCAGTGTTTCGGGTCCGCCGTGAAGTATCTCGGAGGCAAAAATGGGTGCCAGCGTCATGTAGGGCATCCCCACCAAACTTACCAGGGCAATCAGCAAGAGAATGGAACGAATTGGCTGCAACCCAAAGGCGTAATCAAACCCTTCTTTCAAGCTGTACCAGAGAGTTTCTGCTGGTTTGCCCGTTACTGGTGGTTCGGGCGGCAGGCGCATGGCTAACAAGCCAGCAATCACGGCAATGTAGCTCACGCCATCAATCAGAAAGCAAACGCCTGTATTCGTTGCAGCGATGATTAAACCCGCGATCGCGGGACCTACCAACCGTGCACTGCTGAACATGGATGAATTAAGGGCGATCGCATTGCTTAAGTCTTCTCGTCGATCGACCATCTTGACAACAAACGACTGACGCGCTGGCATATCAAACGCATTAATGCTGCCCTGGAATGCCGCCAACACCACAATATGCCAGACTTCGATCGTTCCGGTTAAAGCCAAAAACGCCAGCGATAGCGATTGCATCATGGCAAGAATTTGTGTGATGACGATCGTCCGACGACGATCCCATCGATCGACCCATACGCCTGCAAAGGGAGTCAACACAAAATTAGGAAACTGATTGGCAAAACCAACTAAGCCCAGCATTAGTGCTGAACCTGTTAAATGATAAACCAGCCAGATCGTGGCAGTTTGCGTCATCCACGTACCAATCAGCGATGCACCCTGTCCTAAGAAAAAAAGCCGATAATTGCGCGATCGTAGGGCGCGTAACATCGGCTTGAAGCGTTCAATTCCGAAATTCATTGCGTTTCAATTTAATGGAGAGGGCTAAGGAGTGAGGAAGGACGGAAGAACGTTTTGAGTGTGACGCTCATGCTTGATTGATCCTTTCAATTTCTCCATCACCGTTATTTCGTATGCGTAGTTTCTGCCTACAAATAAACTAGCAAACTTTTATGAAGGGTTTGTAACACTTGAGGATGAATTGAGGCGTTTACAGCCAGCGCACTCTTATAGTCGTAGGAACTCCATTCGCTGGGCTTTCCCCAACAGACTCCCTGCCCAAGTAAAGATGCGTCTAGACAACAGCGTAAGTACTTGTTACGAGAGATTGGCGATCGCCCGGTTCAGCAACTCAGAAAAGTGTTCACGTTCGCTGTGAGACATATCTTGCATCGCTTGTTCACGCAATTCCATCGCGATCGGCGGCAAAATGGTTTCAAACTTGCGACCGTCTTCAGTTAACCAGATGCGCCAGATGCGTCGATCGTGGGGGTCACGTTCCCGCCGAATCAAGCCTCGGCTTTCCATCCGATCGAGTACCCCCGTAAGCGTGCCACCGACCTGCTGTAACTTTTCGCCAAGGCTGGAAATAGCTAAACCATCTTCATTCCAGAGGCAGCACAGCACAACCCAGTGAAAGATGGTCAGGTCAAACTGATCCAATCGCTCTTGAAAGCGACGTGCCAAAAGCTGCGACAAGAGCTTGATTCGGTAACCAATGCCGTGTGGTGCTAACACTGCATGGAGATGCTCTGGCATTGATTGTTCCGTTGATGGCAAGACTATCCGGCTGCACCTCATTTACTTAACGTGCTTACTATTCAGCATACTGTGTTTAAACGGCACTATCAATGACCTACTAGTGCTGTCTACCCTGCGCCATTACAGTAAAAATCGAGGCGGGGTTAGCCAAAAGAGAGTACTGTTACCAATTGGTGTCTGTTCCGGCAAGGTTAGCCCCAGGACACCCGCTTTTTTGAGGGTTAACACGCCATTTGTTTTTCCCCAGAGCAGTGTTTCTGCCCAAAGGCTCAAATCTGGTTCGTGCCCTACTAACGCCAGCGCTTTGGTTTCGGGCGATCGCCAACTCTCTAACCAGGCTAACCACCCATGCAAACTACCATCAGGTGCTAGTTCAGGTGTTACCTGCAAGGTCGGAGCCAGCTTTGCCTCTAGCAAAAGGTCTGCCGTTTGCCGCGCTCGCACCAGTGGGCTAGTCAGGATGATATCAAACTGGAGTGGCAGCGCATGAAGCCGCTTTGCTACCTGTCGTGTCTTCTGGAACCCTTCGTCAGTCAGAGGACGCTCATCGTCATTAGCATAGGTTCCATGCTCCCCAGCAAGACCATGACGGATAAGGTATAGATCGAGTGCTGGCATAGGAGGCGAAAAATTAAAGTATGAAGGCTAAAGGATAAAGGACATGCTCGTTGCTTGTGATGAAAGCCTATTTTCAAGCTGGAGCGGGAAGGTAGAACTATGACTAACAAGGAAAAGCTCTAGGGAATGTTTAGAGGGTGGTTAAAAGTCCAGATTCTTATAACCTTGGCGACTAAAGCCGCAGCTACAGAAACGCTAGCGCAGCCATACCCAACGGGCTATAACCTGCCGCCGCAGGTTGTAAAACCTTTGCCTTTCGATAGGCTGTGTAAGCGGACTTTGTTTATGTAGTCGCGGTTTTAACCGCCAGACCCTTTTCAAATAACTTCTCAGTCTTCAGCCTTCTCTTTGGCCTCACTTATCCATTGGGATAATGCTGATCGGGGTTGACCAACCGCAGCAGCTTTTGCTTTACCTGGGCATCAAAGACACCCCATTTCATCTTGGCGTATTCGGAGCTTTCGGTAAAACCAGATAAGAAGCCAAGGGGAATTTCAAACCCGCCTGCCTGCGATCGTCCACCGCCAAAGAAGCGTCCCTGTGCGTCTTGACCAAAGGCTTCTTTGATAAATTCGTCTGGGTCAAGCGTCAGTTTATCAGTACGAAGTGAGCCAACAACGACTTCTAGCTCTTCATCCTCATCATGGACAATGCCATAGACAACCGCAGTATGAACGTTTTCCTCAGTAACAAGGAAATCTGCTGCCTGGGGAATGGCATCACGATCGTCATAGCGGAGATAGCCAACTCCCGCGATCGAGAAGTTGTTCTGCACGATGCGGTTCTTCAACGCCCGCTCGATCACATCCATCACCTGGCGCGAGCGAGACGATTGCAGGACGGCATTCAGCAGTTGAGCGTCGTAAAAGCGGCTCAAGTACGCGGCTGCTAAAAAATCTTCTTCGCCTGCCTGTCGTAGCGCATTGGTATCAGACCGCAACCCATGCATCAGTGCTGTTGCACATTTGACGTGCTCACTGGTATTGCTATCCAGCTTGAGCAGCCCTGCCTGGAGGTATTGCGTCAGGATTGTGGCTGTGGCACGCGTGTAAGGACGAATATCGACAAACTCAGCGTTGAGGTCTCCTTGCATACTGTGGTGATCGATCACAACCGTAATGGGAATGCCTGCCTGCTGCACAGACGGCAATAGTTGGCTGGTAGTTCCCTGGTTGTCGAGCAAAGCACAGCCTTGATATTTCGATAAGTCTCGGCTCTTTAGAATTTGCGGCGTGAGGCGCTGCACCGGTAAATTTGTCAGCTTGACGAGGGCAACATTTTCCTGGTGGCTAAGGGTGCCTGCATAAACCATCTCGCACTGAATGTCATATTTCTGAGCAATCAGCTTGTAAGTCCAGGCGGATGAGAGCGCATCTGGATCAGGAAAATCTTGAAGAATCAGGAGTTGACGATCGCCTCGATGCCGCTCTAAGGTTTGATGAAACTCTTCTACCTTCTGACTTTGCTCTGAAGACCGAGGCACGTCATAGGCAAAGGGCTGAACCGTTTGGTTCGCTCCTGAATGATTGGATGAGGGATTTCGTAGAGATGGCTGAAGCGGTCTTGCAGCAAACTGGTCTGTCTGCTCGACAGTATTTGGAGCCACCTGAACGCTCAGGGGATGTGTTTCCGTGAGCAATAACAGACTGTCGAGGGAGGGAGACGAATCGTGCATATTTGGTTAAAAAGTGAGTGAAGCTGTGCTTCGGCGCGTACTCTACTACCCTTACAGAGATAGGCAAGGGTCGAACGATCGGTACTGTCTCGATCTTCGCAAAAAAAAGGTGAAACGTCATAAGCCAAATGCTATATCTCTTGAGCAGTCAACTTGCTCCTAAGTCAGCCTAATGAGCTAAATTGTGCCTGGGATAACATTGAGCGCTTTGATGCCGTTTTCTGAGTCTATCGCCAGAGCGTTACTTCTAACGACTTGCTTCCACTAGAGCACACCCTTTAGTCGATCGCTAAATGCCAATTACGTACTTACGCCACTCTTGATTAACTCCGTTCTTGAGATGCTTGGTTACTTCAAAATATAGACCGCTGTAAGGTTTACGTGGTGCCACATGGAGCAACATATTAGCTTCTTTTGGAGTGCGATTACCCTTCCTGACGTTGCAGCGTACGCACGCCGTGACGATGTTTTCCCAGGAATCGCCACCACCCCGCGATCGCGGAATCACATGATCCAGCGTTAAATCATCGCCAATATAGCCACAGTACTGGCAGGAATGGCTATCTCGATGGAGGAGGTTGCGGCGCGTCAGCGGAATTTCTTTATAGGGCACGCGGACGTAATGGCGCAGCCGGATTACCGTTGGCAGTGGGAAGTCAGAATAAATGTACTTGCCGTTGTGTTCAACCTGCTCGGCTTTGCCTTTAATTAGCAAAACCACTGCCCTACGCCAGCTCGTAATGTTGAGCGGTTCGTAAGACGCATTCAGCACCAGAACCTTGCCCATTTGTGATTCTGTTGAAACAAGAGTTTCACAAATGGTAACACATGTGATACAGGAGCGTGGCAGTCTAAACAAGAGCAGGCAGGCGATCGGTCAGCGGGTGCGCGTTTAGTGTAGATTGCGATGAAGCAACCAGCCTCCTATCAATCTCTCTCAGCTTATGTCTCAACTACTCACGCCTTTAAACACTTATGCCTGCTTTGACGGCACCGTTGGTTTTTATAGCCATCCATCCACTACCTGTAAGGGAGAGATGAAGTTTGCAGTCTATTTGCCGCCGCGATCGCAGTCTGAACCTGTTCCTGTACTGTACTTTTTGTCAGGGCTGACCTGTACTGAAGAAAACTTTATGGTGAAGGCGGGCGCACAGCAATTTGCGGCAAAGTACGGTGTGGCGTTGGTGACACCCGACACGAGTCCGCGTGGTGCAAACATTTCTGGTGAAGAGGACGACTGGGATTTTGGCACTGGCGCTGGATTTTACGTTGATGCCATACAAGAACCGTGGCGATCGCACTACCAGATGTACAGCTACGTGACCCAAGAACTACCTGCAATTATTGCTGCTCATTTCCCTGTAAAGACAGACCGTCAAGGCATCTTTGGGCATTCCATGGGTGGGCATGGAGCCTTAGTCTGTGCTTTGCGAAACCCGGAGCAGTATCGATCGGTGTCTGCTTTCGCGCCGATCGTGGCTCCTATGCGTGTGCCCTGGGGGCAAAAAGCCTTTACTAACTATCTCGGAGCCGATGAGGAAACGTGGCGATCGTATGATGCCAGCGAACTTGTTTTTACGACGCAACTGAAGCATCCGATCCTGATTGACCAGGGCAGCGCCGATACGTTTTTAGAAAACCAGTTAATGCCACGGGTGTTTGAGCAGGCGTGCGC